>NZ_JAKRFW010000019.1:0-70949 GCF_022347905.1 Pseudoalteromonas sp. Of11M-6
CGTAAATTCGCCTTGCCTACAGGATGTAGGTACCTTAGCGAGAGCAGGACGCGGAAGCGGTGTTTTCCCTAAAACTCTCTGGCTAGACAAGGAAAAAACCAAGTTATTCTTTAGAAGCAATGAGTTGGAACATTCCTTATCCAAACCTCAGGTTATTTAAGAAACTTACAATCAAATCAATTAGAGGCAAGCTATCTTGCTTCTAATATTTCCCGTTATTGACACACGCTACACATTCGGTCAGTCTAGGACGCAAAAATATAGGGAAATAACATGATTGGATTTCTTCTACTTGTTGCGGTATTTGTGGTCTTTGTTGGTGTATTACAATATCAAAAAGTAAAAATGACGGCGCGTAGACGTAGTTTTATTCAAGATTACGATCTCACGCATTTAAGACCCAAACTCAGTCAACATTATCCTGAACTTACCAATGAGCAACTTACACAGGTTGAATTGGGCCTTAAGCAGTTTTTCCAAGCGAACTTATTGCTCGAAGATCAGTCCTTAGCTATGCCCTCCCAGGTTGTCGATGCGCTGTGGCATGAATTTATTTTACACACACAAGAGTATCATTCCTTTTGCTATGAGGCCTTTGACCGTTTCTTACATCATTGTCCATCTGAGGCAATGAAAGGGAAAAACAAAGCTCAACTCAGTCTGCGTAAAACATGGAGAGCCTGCTGTAGCATCGAAGGAATATCTCCTCGCAGACCGGCTACTTTACCTATATTATTCGCAGTTGACGCTTTACTTAATATTCCAAATGGCTATTACTACTCGGCAACTGATTTTCGAGAGCCCATTGCCAAAGGCGACTCCAGCAGCACAACCTATGCGGGGCACATCGGGTGTACGTCAATGGACAGTGGCGACAGCAGTACCTCCTCGTCGAGTTCTTCAAACTCAAGTTGTAATAGTGGCTCAAGTTGTGGCAGCGGCTGTAGCAGTTAGTCTTAATAATTGATGAAGTAACCTTTTACATTCGTTAACGTTAAGACCTTATATTGACGCTTAAGATTAGCTACTATTTGTACCGGTTTAACTAGTTTTCGTTTGGTGATCCGGTGCCTATTGTTAACAAATATTACAGCTTAGTATTTTCAGCTTTACTGGTGTCAGGGTGTCATCAGTTGGGTGAAGGCCAACCTTTGTGGAAAATAGCCTCTGAGGGCATTATCTTTGACGGGCAGCTGCAAACACATCTTTCCGCTGCTTCAATTCAATGCGAACAGTGTGAAGTCAAGCGCCAGTCCGATATGCGCCCTTCTGGCCCCGCGGATTACACATTGGTGTCGGAAAACCACAAACTAAAAGCGATTTGGGGTAAAAGTAGTAATGCCGCTTTATATATTCCAAATAACGCCGGCAGAACCTTAATAAATTTAGCACCAGATACCGAAACTGGTGTCTGGATAATGGATTTAGATAGCACACCAAAACCCCTAAAGGTGGGTAAGGTGAATTATGTGATGCTTGGTGCTGACACTTACCAAGTGGTGATCAGCCCAAATTCACAGCGTACAAACTTCGAGTACGCCGTCCTTGTGAAATAGCTTTTATTTCGTTTCTAAAATCGTTACTGCATCCGGTTTGAGCCTAACTAGATTCATCCCCTCAGTGACTTTGCTTGCATCAAACGCTTCACCGTTTTCGTGCGCTCTATGGGCCAAATAACGCTTAGTTTTCTCAATATCTAGCTCGAACTGCTCAAGTACACCAGTCGCATAAGCGCGCTTGCCAATGGCTGACATTGGAAAAACCATATCGCCATCCCGTACCTTTACGTTTATTTCCTCACCATTATCTACCTTCAGTGTCATCCAACAGCCACGCTTTTTGCACACTTTTACCACTTCACCTGACAGCGTGATCTCACTTCCCGTAAACTGCTCCGAGTTTTTCAATACATCTGCGGCCGCAACAAGCTTGTTCATGTTCGCACCGCCGCCAAACTCAATTGTTTTAGCATCAGCCGTTGATACTAGCAGTGTGATAACTAAACCACAGAGTAAATTGTTTATCTTCATATTTTTCCTTAAAAGTCAGAATAGTAACGCCTTTATCTATATAACTATAAGTAATTATTTATTGCAATTAGATCTTATAACAACTAACATCTTCGCCGCAATTGCAAATGGTAATTATTTTTATTAAGGATTAATAATATGAAACTCTCTACTCTCTCTTTATCCATTCTTGCAACCTTCAGCGGCTGGAATGCATATGCTGAGCCGTCTTCCCCAACCAATTCCGAAATTGAAAAAATAGAGGTGTTGGGACACAAATTATCGACCTTAAACCATGATGTAGCGGCTTCAGTTTCAGCGCTAACGGAAGAGCAAATAGCGCGGCAACAAGCATCCGATTTAAACCAATTACTCAAGACTCTCCCCAATGTTGAACTATTTGGTAGCGTGACGCCGCTCTCTGGACAACCCGCCATTCGAGGGTTGTACGGTGAACGAATACACATCTCTGTAGACAATGTGAAGCGTAAGATTGATTCGGATGGCAGCCAAAATATCGCGCAAATTAATTCCTTGGGAATAAACCCAGATCAATTAAAGCAAGTGCAAGTATTACGAAGTGCCGATTCTTTAACCGTCGGTTCAGGGGCCATCGGAGGGAGTATACGACTCGTAACCAAAAACGCTGCAGATTACCTAAATGACCAGCATGGATTTGGCGTCAAAGCTTCGGTCACACATTTATCTGTATCGGATGCCAATGATATTAGCGTCAGTCTATTTCACCTGAATGATCACAGTGATACGGTCTTGTCTCTTGGCCAAGTGGAATTTAACGATATTGATGTCGTGGCAGACACCAAAGCCGCAGAAGACGAAAGTATCCAGCAGATAAGTAAAATAAAGAATCAGTCAAAACGTCAAAACCTCGCGCTTAAAAATACTTGGTACATCAACGAACACCATACTTTGAGCAGTAAAATTGATTACAGTAAAACCGAGTCAATCGATCAGCCATATGCCCAGCGCATAGACTTAGCGTTGGCCTATCCGACACTTGCAGAAGATTACAAAAATGACTATCTGGAAGGAATGCTCAACTACACGTATCAAGGTGTTAGCGAGTTGCTTGACTTAGATATACAAGCATTCTTTGCACAAAAAACCTATGATGAAATCACCAAAGGTTATATTGAACGCGGCAGCAACAAAATTAACTATGATGGAGAGAAAAATGGAGAAAGTACGCGCAAAGGCTTGAGAGTCGCTAACTTGGCTACATTCACTGGGAAAATAAAGCACAAACTAGCCATTGAAGCGCAGTACGAATCCGAAAGCTTCGACCAACAGCAATGGGACGAAAATCCTGCTGATAAGTCAACCTACTATGGCGATAGCGACGCCTCCAATTGGTCAATTTCTGTTATCGATCAAAGTCAGTTTTTAAATGAGAGATTACTCCTTACAGGAGGTGTGAGATTCGATAAATACACCCGCTCAAGTAACCATTTTGTCGCCTATTCCGATAATGATGATTCTGAACTCTCTAGCGAGCTAGGAGTAACTTTTAAAGTCGCGGATTATCTTAATTTTTACGCTAAAGCCGCGGAGGCATTTCGAGCACCTTCGCTTCAAGAGTTGTATAAAAAAGATGAGTGGAGATGTCATATTGGTGGAAAAATTTGCTTTAGCGAACCGCAACCAGATTTAAAAGCCGAAGACTCTCAAAGCTACGAAGTTGGTTTTGGTTTGAGTTGGCAAGACTTATCCTTCGCTGATAACTTCAGTGTAAAAGTCATGTACTTTGATAGTGAGGTAGATAATTACATCGACAATGTACCTTTTATGTACTACATCGATGAGAATGGCAATAAACAGCTCGGCTCACCCGGTCCCAATCCCAGCAATGGGGTCCCTGTCGCCACACACCGTGATTATAGTGCGAAAAACATCGGCAAGTTATTCAGTCACGGTATTGAAATTGAGGCACAGTATTCATTTAAAAAATTAGACACCTACCTAGGATACGCCTCTATGAATATGGATGTCGTCGGTGTACCTAATTTCTTTTTAGGCACTATTGACCATACATGCCAGCCATATTCTGAAGCACCAGCAGATAAGCTTACTTGGAATACCAATTATCAATTGAACAGTAATTTAAATCTGGGTTTTCAATTGTTACACTACAGAGCTCAACAGCGCCTTAGCGAAGATCTCATCACACGCGGATACGGTACTGGGACCTATACTATCTACAACCTCAACGTAAAATACCAAGGTGAGGGAGTATTATCAGGCTTTTCTGCCCGACTGGGTGTAGACAACCTAACGGATAAGCGTTATTTGCGAGCGCCAGCAAGTGAAGCGAACGACCCCGCAGAGCTTGGCAGAAACATTAAAGCGACAGTAAGCTACCAATTTTGATAAAGTAAATGTGATTTTAGAACAAAAATGCCGACTTAAAGTCGGCATTTTTAACATCATTTGGGTTTTTGCTCGTTATAGTTTTTTCAGCTTCATATCAGTGCCAAATACAAGGCCATGATCTGCAACATCCATACTAAACTCAAACACCATATTTTGCTGTAAAAATGCATCAATACCTTCGGGCATTGGTTGACCAGTCGCTTTTGCCGCCTCTAACATTGGTGCTAAAAACGCTTGCATATCCATACTGAAATGCGTCATGCCATTAGTTTCTAGTGCTTGGCTTGCCATTTTCTCAGCAATAATTGTCGCCTTTTCACCCGTAAACAGCACTAAGTGATCGCCTTTAACCGCCAACTTGATATCCATACCCAATGGCTGCGGAGATGGAATGTACTGGTTAATTGAAACCGGAGTACCATCTTCTGGGATTTGAATTTGACCCAGCATAGGTGCAAGCCCTTTCACCGTATTAACAAGTACTAAAGGATCTTCGGCAGACAATGTGACTAGCGCATCAAACGTTTTAGGTTCTGGCATGCCTTGGTCGTTTGGCTCCATAACAAGATCAAAAATGGATGCACTCACGCCTTTAACCGAGTTCGCCATGCCTGTCATCATCGCAATAGCCATTGGACTGTTTTGTTTCGCTTGCTGCTGTAGTGCAACGAGTTCAGAACACTTGAATTCAGCTTTAGTAAAGCGGCCCCAAAGGGTGTTTACAAGCGGTGCAACTTTTGCAACATCAACACCATAGCCAAACCCTAGCACTTTCTCTTCGCCGTTGGTGACGTGCGCAGGAATAAAACCACGGATAGACCCAAGCGCTTTCATCAGTTCAGCATCTTTACCCACCACCACAGTATCAACTTCAAAGTCGATTGCGGAATTTGTAAATTGGATATTCTTGGTACCCAATACCGTCGCCGGCCACAGATTGGCGATTTCGCTGTAGTCCGCCTGACACTCTGGAGCACGTACCGCTGCTAATTTCTCAGTACCACCACCTAGCTGCAATAGATTATTTAACATACGAGTCAAATCAGACTGCTTGTTTGCAGTAATACCATCGACGATAGCTACGTGGTTCAGAAACGCAATTGACGAACCATCAAAACCAAACTGCGTATTGTATTGCTCAAGTTTGCCAGATTGCGCCAGTGACTGGGCTGGTTTGGCAATACCCAAAGCAACTTTTAAATCCGCTTCGGTGTTAATTGGCGTGTTAAATGTTGTTGTTACCCATTGACCTTGCACGGATGTGATAAGCTCAATTTTAGCTTCTGGCGCGAACTCAAGCTGATAACGCGTTAATGCGACACCATCAAGCGTATCTTCTTGGTATGTGATTTCGGCATCTTTTGCAGCCATTTTTATCGTACGTTGAAAAGCCTCAGGATCCGCCAGTTCATAGCGCAATGTTGGCAGCAAACCAACTGTGTAGAATACACTTCTGACCGTATCACCCATGCCTAAGATAGCTTTCATTTGTTCAGGGGATGTCATCGCTAGATTGTATTGCTCTAGTAGCGTTGCTACAAAGTCCAAGTGCTTATCATTTTCTTTTCTAAGCAACCCAGTTATCTCTTCGATATTTTGAACCTGTCGAAGCTCTTCAGGCATGAAAGACAAATATTTTTGTTGCTCAAAAGGCGTTAATTGCCCCCAAAATACCGCGGTATCAGCCGGAACATATTCCAGTTGTTCCATCGCGATGCTTGAAGAAGATGATGATTGAGTGGTTACATAAGCACCAACGGCAATAGCCACAGCACCTAAGCCAATGAGAAGTTTTGTATTCATAATGTGATCCTTGTTATCACCACGGAACATAGCCAAACACGTGGTAAATTTATTCTTCCCTACGAACCGCAACGATTGCGCGCGTCAGAGGTCGTTGCATAAAGACAATTGCATGTCCAAAAATGCAGCGGTATTGTACCTCGATTATTGTCTCAATTCCATTAATTGTGAATGATCAAGCTACTCTCAATATTCGGTCAGTTTTAAAATGAGCTTGATCGTTACACCAATAACCACCAAGCTCTCATTTACAGGGTTATTGACTTTCTGCTTGTAGAGTCAACCCTGAAAAAGCGGCGTAACCATAGAGCCCAATATACCAAGTTCCCGCATTTGGATTGGTGATTGTGCACGTTTCATTATTGCCATTTTCATAAGGCCGACACTCGTAGGTATTACTATTTGGTTGTTGACCAAAACGCAGATATAAATCAGCATCTCCAGTACCACCCAATGCCTTTACTTGTAGGCTCTGTGTCCCCTGTGCCACGTCAAAAGTATAATACTGCCACTGGCCTTTGCTGGCGGATTGATCCAACCATTGCTGGCTATTACCTTGATCTGGTGGAGTGTCAGTATAAACCGTAGCTGTTAGCGCAACGCCCGAATAACGCTCATAGCCATCAAGCATGACATAGTAACGACCAGTTTGTACTGGAGTAATCGTACAGACTTCATTATTACCTGATTTATAGGGTCGACAATCGTAGTTTTGTGTCGTCGGCTCCGCATTAAAACGCACATACATATCTACATCCCCACTGCCGCCCGCTGTTTCAACTTTTAGCTGCGTCGCTCCTGCAGGCACATCAATGTAATAAAGTGTCTGAGAAGACTTAACGCCAGTGACATTCGCTTGTGTTTGACCACTGATAAGTTCAATTGCAGCTGGCGGCTCAACAATGGGAGTTTCTATCACAGATAGATTATTGCTTGCTTTGATCAGATTTAGTTCATCACCAATTTC
This sequence comes from Pseudoalteromonas sp. Of11M-6, assembly GCF_022347905.1. NCBI lineage: Bacteria > Pseudomonadati > Pseudomonadota > Gammaproteobacteria > Alteromonadales > Pseudoalteromonadaceae > Pseudoalteromonas > Pseudoalteromonas sp. Of11M-6. The sequence goes on from NZ_JAKRFW010000019.1 coordinate 7,171, forward strand.
GGCGGCATACCACCATGTCATATTCATAGGTAACGCGAGCGGATCGGCATCTCGCTGCGCTTTAGATAAGGCAGTTGCATTGCTTGAAAACTCAGCAGTTCGAACAGTAAGCTTATCATTTGTCACACTCAACACTTTAAACTGTTGAATACTCGCAAGGTCGATAGTCCAGCTTTTTGGATCATTGGCGCTTCTTGCCGGTGCACCCCAGCTTCCCTCACCCACATAAACGGTGCCGCCTTGGGTCGTTGCAGTAAAGCCATTGCTGGTAGGCGTTAGTGCGTAAGTCAGTTTATTGATATGAGTATCGGACTCTACCACTAGGTTCATCGCATTATTATAGAAGTCTTGTGCCCACCAAGTGTGTAATATGGTGTTGTCTGACTTACCTGAATAGTGAGGATACATCGGCTTGTGATACTGAGCGATACGCCACGTTGCGCTGTTGCCCTGAGACTGTAAGTCGCTTTTCAGCCAATTGTTCATCGCTGTGGCATAGCTCGACCAGCCACTATTTTTAAATTGGCTGTTTAAGGTATAAACCCTTAAAAGCCCCGCCACGTTAAAAGCACCATAGGTATCTTTTGCTGTACACGCACCATCTTGGTCATAATCTACGCCAAATACTTCGCATAGCGTTTTGTAGTTATCGTCTTCGTGATTGCCATGTGTTGCTACAAATGGATAAATTCGCTTGTATGCAAGGCCATCAATCAAATCATCCGAAAAGGTTAATTGCCAATCTTTTAAGTATTCACGCATTTCAGAAACGGAGTTTGCATTGGTGTAATCGCCACCATGCATAATAAATAGCGGTCGAATTTTAGCGATCAACTCATTGCCTTTACGGCGTGTTGTCCAACCCGTGCGCGTATCACCACCAGCTACAGCAGTGATCCCTGATGCCGTTTGCGGCGCAGTTCTGAACCACAAACGCTGACCACAACCTTGTGAATCACAAACACGATAATAAACCGCACTATCAGGGGTTAAGCCGGTTAATTTCACAAATGAGCTTGAGAGGCCACCATCAAAGGTATGCGTAGCGCTGACCGCAGCACTTTGCCAACTCTGCTCATCCGTTGTGCTGCCATATTTTACAATATGATTAGTGCCTGATGTAGGTGTAAACCCTATTGTTGCTGAAGTGCTTGGACTGGTGTCCCACACAAGACGGTGGTAGTCACTCGCAGCAAAACTGCTGCAAGATAGACCTGCTGCAACCACAAAAGTTGCCATTTGAGTATATTTCATTTCCTTGGTTCCTAGTTTAGAGTAACAGGCTCAGCACGACTTTGAGCCAATGAGAGTGGTGTTGATGGCGTAGCCACCAACATGACAAATGCGGCGTTTGCATATGGGAGCGAAAGCGCCTCTGCAGATTGAAAATTCACAGCCGTTGCTCCTAACTTTTCACGCTTAAATGACTTGGGTAACGGCACGCCAGCCTCACCACTCCAATAGTCACCATTTTTAATGTGTGGGAAAAAATCACTTGCGATATGGGGTTGTCCGGGACTATTTGGCGTTTGAATTAAAGAGCGTAGCTCATCAGGTGTAGGTAAGCGCCACTCGGCACTACCACATAATGAAGCTTGGTTAGTTTTACGGATCAGATCTTGGCTATCGCAGTGGGATGCTTCGAAATAACAATCACCTTGATCAGCATGACCAAATTGACCGTCATACCAAGAGTAACTCCAATAGCCATCGTGGATAGACTCATCATCTCGTTTTACTTCCCAGAGCAGATTAAGCTTTTTGTCATAGACACAATGCCAAGGACCCTGCCAGACAGACAAAAACTGCATGTCATTAGTGACTTTAATAAAGCGTGCATGAGTTGGAATTTCTCGCTCAGGGGCGCTGAATAACAAGTAGCTAATCGCCACAGCGGCAATCGCTAAACTAAGTATTAAACGTGAGGCAACGGTCATAGCATATACCTCAATTGAATCGCTCTGTGGTGACGAGTATGCGCGATTTGTGCGTGATCAAATGCCGAAACCCACATGCAAACACCAGAGCGCAGTTCAACATCAAGGGGAGAATGCGTTTGGTGTTTACGTACCAGCTCTAGCGTCCAATAGCCATCGTGCCACTCTCCCCTAGCTCTAACATCGGCTCTATCTCCCTCAAAACGATTTGAACGGTACAACACGGACGGGAGCTGTTCGCCAATTTTCGCCATGTCTCGTTGTGGGTTGTAGGTTTCGCTGGCAAACCAGTCGAGGACTTTGCGCTCAGTGATATCCGGCGATGGAATTGGCATTCGCTTTGGCGTAACCTCAGTTGGTGAATACCAGCGCCAGTTCATCACATAAGCACCGCTTTCTTTGCCATCAGGTTGATATCCTGCGGTGTAACGCCTTTGCCCAAGTGCAACGCTTTGAGGTAGCCCAAAAAAATTATCATCGGCCAAGTACATGTCATTGGTTCTCAGCGCTTTCCAGTGCCATAAGTCTCGCGTGCGGCCGTCCGTACTTGCGTGATAGCCCTTGCCATGCCAGTTACGGGGCTTACCTGCAAGCGGCGCATCGCCGTATTGAACGGTGCCATCACCTCCTAGTTCACAGGTTGTCGATAACATGATGGCAAACTTATCTTCGTAATAAGTGCGCTCGTCAAAGCGATAAAAGCCATTTTCTTGTACTTGCCAACCGTCCGAGGTTTTTTCCAGCGGCAGATGCTCTAGGCTTTCGGTCGGATCTTGCCAGCGGATCAGAAAGAAGGTTTCATCATGGTTGCTCAACGCTTTTATTTCGACCTCACTACTCCCATCCAAGAAGTTTGCACCACCAAATGTAGTTAACTTAATAGGCTTAGCACGCAACCATTCAGGCTCGTCTCCTTTACCGTCTATTTCAAGGTGACTTTGCCTTGATAGCGGCGCAACTTCTAACCGTAAATGCTGATCTGCAACAATAAGCTTTATGCCAAGGCCGCAAAAATACACCAGAGCAATACTGCAACTGAGCAAAATAAGCGCATTTCGGGGCAATAACACGCTCAGTACTTGCTTGCCCTTAAACACCGTGTGCTTTATGCCATGTAACACCAAATACAAAAAAATGCCTGTCGCTGATAACCCATGAATGACTAAACTTAGACTCTCTGGATTGAGCCAAAGTAACCATCCTGTGGCTATACTCAGCACAATAACAAGATACCCAATGTAGTTAACGGCTTTATCAAACTTGCTTGGTGCACCACGAAACGGTGCGCGAATGGTTGCCACAGTAAAAACAATCGCAATCAAGGTGAGTAAGCAACCAAATAACACATGTATTGACAGCAACGCGCCTTGTGGAAGCAAAGGCGAAAGAAACGCCAGAAAATCATGATTGATAATGCCCAAACGAGGACCTGTCAGTAACCCAACCAAGATAACTATTACCGCCATAACATGAAAAATGGCAAAACTACTTCGACGCACAACCGCTCCCAAACAAATAAAGTAAATTTAGTGTAAACAAATAAATTTACATAAATATTTCATATTTGGAAAGATGAGACTTTCTCATCTTGTGAATTAGCGGCAAGTGTAATGTCGTGTAACTTGATTGTTAATTAGTTTGTACTAAGGTAGTTGGTACTTCCACCGTCACGGACAGTTCAACATGAACAATAGACTAGTAATAAAATATGTAAGTGCGGCAGTGGCTTGCACATTGTTTCTCGCAAGTTGTAGCTCACCAAGTAAAAAACCTTCAGTGCCAAAAGAAACGCTCGACCCAGTTGCAGAATCTGGTCAAGTACCTGAGCGAGTTTGGCTCAATCAAGGATGGTCAGATAAACTTCGGCAAGACTTTTGGTTCACAGGCCAAGGGTCACAAATCATTCCCTATACTTGGTTTACTTGGTTAGAGCAACCTAACAGTAAAAAGCTCTTTCGCGATAGCGAACATATGGAAATGCTGCGCTATCTGCCCAGTAAAACCGCCGCCAATAACCCTTCAGGCTTGCCCATCGGTTTTGCCGTGCATAACAATCAAACCACGGGACAAGCTTGGGTCGGAATGACCTGTGCCGCATGTCACACTAACCAAATTGACTATAACGGCACAAAAATCTTGGTAGAAGGTGCGCCCACCCTCGCCAACTTTGTACTCTTCTTTAGCCGCCTTAATGCCGCGTTAGAAGCGACCCTTAACGATAATCAAAAGTTTAGCCGTTTCGCGATGCGCGTATTAAAAGAAGGGGCATCGCAAGAATTGATTGATGATTTACGAGACGATCTCAAGCATGTGGCGCTTGCAACCGCCGAGCGACAAACCGTTAATGACTTACCCGAAGACTATCCAGACGATTTTACCAGCTATGCTCGACTTGATGCGTTTGGCAATATTCAAAACGCCGGTACGGCATTTGCGCTTGACGACCTTAACAATAAAAATGCGCCCACCGCGCCCGTCTCCTATCCATTTTTATGGGGGACGCACCAGTCAAATGTTGTGCAGTGGAATGCTTCCGCACCCAATATTCCTGTGGTCGGCCCATTAGTACGCAACATTGGTGAAGTTGTGGGTGTGTTTGGTTCGTTATCCATTGAAGAAGCACCGGTTTGGCAGCGCGTTTGGGGGAAACATGCTCGATATAGCTCAACGGTAGACTTACATGCGTTAGGGCAACTAGAAGCGTGGGTAAAAACACTTCTGCCACCAGCTTGGCCTGAACAATACCTTCCAGGGATTGACACCAATAAGGCGGCACAAGGAAAAATGCTATTCCAAGCAAATTGTGCTAGCTGCCATCAATTAATTGACCAAAAAAATCTACTTAAAGATTACGAAGCGGTAAAAGTACCGGTAAAAGAGATTGGTACCGATCCCACTATGTCTAATAACGCCAGCTGCCACATGGCAAAAACACTGTTCTTGGAAGGCACAAAAACCGACATTATCGCGGGAGACAAATTCCAAGCGGTGGATAGCGCTATCGATATCCCAGTAAACGGGGTTGTGGGTCTAGTGCTAAAAGATCCCATCAAAGCAATCGAAGCGGGCTTAATAGCAGAGCGCACCGGGCCAGATGGTAAGAAAACCACCGTGAAAAAATCCATTGAAGAGCGCCTCAAAGTCTATTTGGCAAATAGACAACAGTTAACCCCCAATACTAACGAAGACTGTGTGGATGGTTTTTACGATGCGGGTGTCTACAAAGCAAGGCCGTTAAATGGAATTTGGGCAACCGCGCCTTATTTACATAATGGCTCTGTGCCAAACCTATGGTCACTACTACAATCACCAGAGTCGCGCCCAGATACCTTCTGGGTTGGCAGTCGTGAATTCGATCCTATCAACGTTGGTTATATTACTCATCAAGGCATGAACGAGTTCAAAGTGAACAAAGCCAGCGGTGAAGTGATGCCGGGCAATGATAATAGCGGTCACGTTTACGGCACAACCTTGAGTGACAATGAAAAATGGCAAATCGTTGAGTTTTTGAAAACGCTATAAACGCCGTTTAGCGCTATAAACAAAGGGCCGAATACAGGCCCTTTGACTTATAACCGAAAAGGTTATTTAAAATGACTCGTGCAACACCACCAGCGCACTTAACTTGCTTGCGCCAAACGTCATCATTTTTTCAAAATCCGACCTTGCGATTGGTACTTGCTGGCAGTCGATAGGGTTTTGGTCGTCCTCAACATCAGGGTCATTAAGATATAAGCACAACTCATCCAACCCCGTAATAAGCACCCAATGCGGCGCTTTTTTACCGTTTAGCCGATAAGTGCTGATCAAAGCCAATACCGCACTGCCCTGTAACAACCATTGTTCAACCTGTTCAAGCTTTACATCGGCTTGGTGAATAGCAATATCACGATATTCACACTCTTGACGGAATTGCTCATGAACTAAGGTCATCACCTGCTTTTTCTGCGCGCTTCTCACGCCATCTAAAAATAGCGGGCCTGCCGTATTCACCATCACCTCTGCCGCAAAACCACGGCGCTCCGCAGCCAATGCCAAACCAAATGGGTGACAGCCGCCGTGACCTGCGGTCATAAAGATGGTGGTCGCTTCACGCCATATCTCAAGCTCTAAGGCCTGATCGCCCATACAGCCTGGATCTATGCTTGCCATTGCCATCATCAGTGACGCCGGTCCGCAGGTAAAGTCTGTTGTTTGTTGATACCAAGGAGCCTGATGCAACACCGCCTTTTGCGACAGCTTACGCACACATTTTTGCATTCTTAGCGCGTCATCATGATCCGCATAGTAGTTTTGATACTCGCCAAATACACGATAACCCATGCGTTTATATAAGCCGATGGCCGCGTCATTGCGTTTAGCCACTTCTAAACGCATATATAACCAGCCCATTTCACCCGCTCTGACTTCAAGCTCAGACATCAGTTGGCGTGCGATCCCTTTACCTTGATGATGAGGCGATACCGCCAATGAATAAAGCCTTGCTAGCCGCGTTCCTTGGTGCAACCAAAGCAGCCCATAGCCCACAAGTTCCCCTGCTAACTTTGCAGTGAGCAGCAGACTATGTTCAAAACTGATGTAATGCTTGAGTTGGCGACGACTCAGTCTATCCGCACTAAAGCAGCTTTGCTCCAACGCATTTAGTGAATTCAAATCGTGCTGTGTCGCCTTTTCAAGCACCAACGCGGCTTGCAACATTACTTTTTACCTCTCGCTTCAAGGCGTCTTGAAAATTCAGACATCACTTGCATGTACAGCTCGTCACCGAGATATTTGTCTTCAACCCCTTGGTCAATATTCGGGTTGTCGTTTACTTCAAGCACGTAGGCTTTGCCGTTGTGCTCTTTAATATCAATACCATACAAACCATTACCCACGACTGCCGCCGCTTTTAACGCTGCGCGTAACACCGCTTTTGGCACTTCAAACGTTGGTAGCGTGTCAAACCCACCCGAGAAATTACGTTTTGACTCGTGGTTATAGATTTGCCAATGGTTACGTGCCATATGGTAACGGCATGCGTAAATTGCACGGCCATTTAATACCCCAATACGCCAATCGTAGTCCGTGTATAAGTAAGCTTGCGCCAACACAATCGCAGAGACGCTCATCAGCTCTTGTAAACGCTCGCCAAGCTCTTCTTTGGTTTTTACTTTAAATACGCCTTTTGAGAACGAACTCTCAGGCATTTTAAGCACCATAGGTAACGATAACTCAGCAATGAGTTTATCGATTACTTGTTCATTACACTGACTCACAAATCGCGTTTCTAAACTTGGCACCTTCTTGTAATTAAAAGCATCATGTAAAAACACCTTATTACAACAGCGTAGAATCGAGCTTGGGTCATCAATTACCACTAAATCTTTTTGCTCTGCTTCTTGTGCAAGGCGATAAGTATGGTGATCAATCGCTGTGGTTTCACGAATAAATAGCCCATCGTATTGGCCTAAGTTGTATAACTCAGCCGCTTCTAATGGATGTACTTTAATGCCAAGCTTTTCACCCGCTTTAACAAAGCGGCTGATCGCCCCTTTATTACTTGGCGGCAATTTTTCATCGTGGTCCACCAGCATCGCGATATCCCAGCGATACTTTTTATGACTCTTACGCTTGTTCCACTGAGTGGCATGCACATGACCTAATACTTGAGTACAAAACTCAAGCTGCGCCACCTGCAGAGTCGAGAAGTCGCGACGCTGCACCTGCACTCGCACGCCTTTATCTTGCTGCTGTAATGTCACTTTTAGTAAAGGCGCTGGAAATTGCTGAAATAAATACGCCGCCAACTTACTAAATTCAGGCTGTTGGGTTTCGCCCATACAAATGATCAGCTCAGCGTCATCGGTAATCGCGATCCCACGCTTATCAAACCAAGCCTGCGATAAAAACAACGCATTATCGCCATCACGTAAACCATTAATAACCTTTAGACTCGGAAGCACTTGGTGATTACGCGCTTCAGCAAGTAAAGAGCAGTAATAACCTTGGCTTAAATAACGGTCACAGTCACATAAATTAATCACTCGAAGTTTTGATTCACCGAGCTTTGGGTACTCTTGCAAATACGTTTCAAACGTCACTACGTTATTTGCCAAAGGCAGTACATCTGCATTTTGATCAACAACGAATAGAGTAGATAGCATCTAAATAATCCTTAGGTGGCGATGCGTTAGCACATCAGTACATGATGGTTTAGGCACCCCACGATTTAACATAGGGTTAGTGGGCAAATTCAAGGGCCACATTAAAGTGGAGTAGTTGTAATCTTAAATATAGCACTTGGCAATTGAGTAATTTTGATTCTCAAGATAAATCTTTCTTGCTGTCGGCGTATGGAATAAAAAGCTTTATTTTCAATCGGTTAAATAAATTAAAGGTTCGATAAATAAGATTAATGCTAACGATGAAGAAAAATTGCATTATCAGTAAAGTTTACAATACTTAATTGATCAAAAATAAAATAACAGGACTTCCTCATGCAAAGGAAAGCAAATCTTCTGGCCCGACTTCGTATCGCATATGAAACGACTAAAAAAGAACTACTAATATTATTATTGTTACTTGCAGTTGTTGTTGACATGCTGCCAACTGAATTATTTTTTAGAGTTGAAGTCGCCAACACCATCAAAACAGGGTTGATGTTACCTATTGCATTTATCTTGCTGGAGCTTTTGTTCAAAATATACGATGCTGTTTTGCACAATCGTAGAGAAGTAAAAATAATTAAATCCAATGACTTGTTAGGAGACATTGGTCGACTATGTGAATCTGAACGAGAAATAAATATCAAATATATCGGTGTCGCAGGAAGACATGGCTGGAGTACTGTAATTGCCAGATTTTTAGATCCAAGCTCAGAGATGTGTCTGTTGAGTAAAAAGCAAATAGTCATAGAGATAGCTTTATTAGCGCCGCAACAAGTCGGCTCAATCGATGGTGGTACGGAAAGATATTCTGTAGTCCAATCAGTATTAAAGGAAATAGAATTTACCAAGCAAAGGTTGCAAGCCGAGGGAATGAAACACGTCACGATCAAAACTTACCTTTATGAACATACTCCTAATTTTCTTGGTTTTTTGGTTAATGACAATTATTTATTCACTTCCTTAACCTATTGGGAATATGTTGGCACCGGAGAGAAGTACCTTAGAGGTGGCGGCACTGATTACATTGTTTATGATAAGAACGATGGATTCGGAGGAGCTTATTATCTCAAACGTTTTGAAAGCTGGTTTTGTCATTGCGTAGAAAGTACGGATCAAGAATCATATTGCTCTGAAGAAGCAAAGCATAAAAAGGACTAGCGGTTTAACATGATTAAAGAAGAATAATCACTACTATTCGACTTTCAACATAACGTTGCCGGTAAATTTAGGTTTAAAAAGAGAGCGAACAGATAATACCCATCCCATATTTTCACCGATACAGGGAAGGCACTTCAAAGTTGAAGCTGTCATCTTTTGAATACACAAACTTTAGGTGGGTGTCAGCACAAACTGAAGTGGAATCCCACCCTGTCGGCTACATACCTGAAAATAATTATTATGATTGGCAAATCTAGTTGTTATTGCTCTATAACAAACACAACTAACACTATGATATAATGTGATAAATTTTATTTTATTGATTTTTGTTCTTGTGAATTTTTATGGTAGTTTTATCAAGTCGCATCTTAGGACTCGTACACAGCGAGTCCCCGACTGGAATTGACTAGATTAATGTAAATGGCTCTATACTCGCGGAAGAAAAATATTTACTATGCGATATTTTAGTGAAACCTATCATTTCTTCATTGAAGCTTTCATGTTGAATTTTAGTTTATTTAGGTATTTGTAAAAACTCTACACCTAAAAAACTAGGCATTTAATTTCGAGTAAAAACATGATTAAAACCCTACTAATTCCGTTTTTTTCTTTTTCCATCACAAAGTTATCTTTAACTTTAGCAGCCACATACAAAGCCTTAAACTTGATAACAATTAGTTTATTTTTACTAATTATAGGTTTTAACTTTTATTTTTTAATACAACTAATTAGAGGAAAAAGTTTAACTCCAAAAACACTTAAATCTAAACGAGAAGGATAAATATAATGAAAAAAACAAACCCTAAAGATTTCTTTAAAAATTTAGCACAAAACCAAGTTGAATTTTCTTTTCCCTCATCTTTATTTAGATCTAAAACATTATTAATAATAACCACCATATACCTATTGCTATTTATAGGATTTGTTAATTTATTATTCAAATAATTAAGAATTGAGGAATCGATGACGCCCACTATAGTATTCCCACTACCTATTTGCACCGAAGCTGGGAATTTGACTAACAAACCAAAACTTACCTACCTTCGGTTCTTCACTTTAGCTTTGACGGTGGCTTCCCATACCATTTTAAACAAACTTTATTGAGCGCACTTTGCTCTGTAAAACCGAGTGCGTCTACAATATCGAGCAATCTGGTGTTGTCGATGAGTTGTTCAAATCTATGCTTTCGCTCTTGGCCGAGTAAGGCTCTAAAGCTGGTGCGTTGTGTTTTTAGCTTACGCTGCATCGAACGCACACTCATGTTTAATGCCTTAGCCATACTTGCTTGGTTGACTCCAGCCAGTGAGTGCTTTGCCGCCAGTAAATTGGCAACACGCGTTTTTAAATCATGATTATCACAGAGCGCTGATACGCATTTTGCAACCGCTTGCTCAATATGTTCGTGCATTAGGCTGTCGACGGTAGCGACTGGCATGGTAAGAAAATCTAACGGAAACGACAGTGCATTTTCAGGGCAATTTTGTGATATGGGGCAACCAAACCAAGTTTGCAACCGCTGTAATTCTAGGTCACACACGCTAAAGCTAAGCTGGAGTTGGTTAGGCGATAAAGTTGATCGCAAAAGCTGCCGTGCAGCGCTCACCCAAGCGGTCATATTACGCAAAATGGCGTGCTTACCCAGCGGGGTTTTTGGTTGCCAAGTTAACTTGGCATTGTCACTATCACTTGTGAATACGGCGAGGCCAATATCGGCGACAATTGCGTCGTAATGCAATAATGAGGTTATAGCCTGCTGCAAGTCTTTACTGGTTTCGACCAAGTAGCCAAGCGCCCCATAGTCATGCAACTGAATGGCTTTACCCAGTTCAAAACCAATCAAGGGATCGCCGCTTAACTCCTGCCCTACCTCAAGCAACCGCTCGTACTCAACGAGTGTTACACGTTCAGGCCGTGACGCTACCAGCTCAGCAAACTCGCCTTGCAGTCTCTTGTCATCGGTAAAATGGTCATGGAGATATACCCACGCACTATAAAAATAAACAAACGAAGTGGAGTGCATTGCAGTTCCTTTTGTCGTATTTGGACAAATTGTTGGCGCAGTTTGGCAGGATTGTCAATGGCTAACCCGTTACGCTAGTGCATATAAAGTACCAAAGCTATGGCTAAAGAAGGAGCTATATATGATTGATGTATCGCTAATTTTACTGGCACTCAGTCCCGTCTTTTTACTTTGTGTTGCCTGGGAGTATATCAAGCACCACGAACACTATGATTGGCGAGATTCATTACTCAATGCCCTACTTGCGTTGCTACATCAAGGCAGCGACGCGTTGGCTTTACTTGTACTGATGCCGCTCTTTTACTGGCTCCATCAATTTGCCTTATTCACAATCGAATTAAATACCTTCACTTTGCTCTTTGGGTTTATCTTGCAAGATTTTTTGTATTACTGGTTTCACCGCGCATCACATTGTATTCACTGGCTTTGGAGTGCACATGTGGTCCATCACAGTTCTAACAACATGAACTTTACCACTGCATTTCGCCAAAGCTTGCTATACCCAATTGTCGGTATGTGGCTGTTCTGGCTGCCTATGATACTTCTTGGATTTACCCCGACCTTGGTATTTGCCATCGTCGCAATCAACTTAGCTTTTCAATTTTTTGTTCATACACAAACGGTTAATCGATTAGGGATGGTAGAGCGAATTTTTAATACGCCTTCCCACCACAGAGTCCATCACGCCAGTAATCCTGACTATATAGATAAAAACTTTGCCGGGGTGCTGATCATTTGGGATAAGCTTTTTGGCACCTTTATCGAGGAGCGTGAAGACATTACAATTTGTTATGGAATAAGAGGTGCGGCACCAAAGCAGACCCCTTTAGATGTTAACTTTGCTCAGTGGCGTCATATGTTCCACCGCTTTTCACAAGCAAACACTTTAAAAGGCAAATGGTTGGCGCTGTTTGGTTATCCAACCCACTTACCCGACAAGCTAAAAAATACGGACTCTGCCAAATCCTAGAGCTATTTATACCGCTCGGCCTTTTCTACAAGCGCTTGGCAGTACTTTCTTAGTTTATCGCGCAGCACTCTCACGCTTGGGTTGATCATTTGCTTTGACGGGCAGATCAACCACAACGGCTTACATTCAACGCGGTAGTCATTTAATATACTTTGCACCACACCTTGTTCTAGTTGGTCTGCTACGTCTATCGCGGATCGCAATGAAATACCCGCTCCTTGCGCACACCAGCGCTTTACCACATCCGCATCATTACTGGTTCTACGCCCTTTAAGCACCACTTTGTAAGTTTGTTCATTTTTCGTCAGTTTCCACGTATCAAACTTACTGCCTCTGATCAAAAAGAATAGCCCTTGGTGCTCACTTAATTCCTCGTGATCCTTTGGCGTGCCTTGTTTTTCTAAGTATTCCGTAGAGGCACAAAGCAGTAATGGCACATCACAAATTTTAAAGCCGTAGAAGCTACTGTCTTCAGGCGCACCATAGCGCAGCGCGATATCAACACCGTCACGATAAAAGTCGAGATTGTGATCATTAAGAATAAGTTTCAGGGCAAGTTTAGGGTATTCATCAAGTAATTCGTCTAGCCAAGGAAGGAGAATATTACGGCCAAAATCTGACGGTGCGGTTAACCTTAGCTCACCGTCAATTTCGTTGTCGTTGTCGAGCACCTGCTTTTTGCCATCAGCCAAAAGCGCAAGTGCCTGCTCGCAAATTGGCAAATAAGTTTCACCTTGCTTTGATAGCCTTAAGCTACGCGTAGAACGCACAAAAAGTTGAAAGCCAAGGTGCTTTTCCACTCGCTTTATCGCAGCGCTCGCCGTGGCAACTTGCATATCTAACTGCGCAGCCGCCGCACTAATATTGCCAAGTTTAGCCGTTTTCATCACGACGATTAAATCTTGTGTATTCATTTTCAAAAAATTTTTGAAACTATTTAACTCATTATCATCTTTTTATTGATTATGTAAAACCCTATTATCTCTTGAAAGCAATTTTAGGAGTCTGTTATGTACACATTACGCGATGCAATTCACAATCGTTATTCCACAAAAGCCTTTGATCCTAATAAAAAAATTAGTGATTCAGATATTGAGCTACTTAAGCAAGTACTAAGGCTGAGCCCATCTAGTACCAACGTTCAGCCATGGCATTTCGTCATCGCAAGTACTGAGACAGGCAAAACTCAGGTGGCTAAAAGCACACAAGAGAATTACAAATTTAATGAAGCCAAAGTACTTAACGCATCACATGTTGTTGTATTTGCTGCAAAACAAAATATAGATGATGCACATTTAGATAAAGTGCTTGCCAAAGAAAGTGCCGACGGCCGATTTGAAAAAGGCTCTGAGGTAGAAGCACAAATGAATAATGGCCGTCGCTATTTTGTCGGCTTAAATCAAACCAGCGATGAAGCAATCAAAGCATGGACTGGCAAACAAGTTTACTTAAATCTTGGGCAATTTTTGCTAAGCACTGCACTACTCGGTATAGACTCTGTACCCATTGAGGGTTTTGACGCTGAAATTCTCAGCAATGAACTTGGGTTAACTGAGCAAGGCTTTGATGCCCTTGCCATTGTCGCGTTGGGCTATCGAGACGAAGGTGATTTTAATGCTAAATTACCTAAATCTCGCTTTGCTATCGACGATATCATTACCGAAATCTAAGACCCAGTTTGGCACTGATAATGGCTAACTAGATAACATCAGTGCCACTCCAACTTCGGCTGGAATACCATTTCAAACACCACAATGTAAATCAATGTGAATGAAACAATAAATTCACAACTACCCGCTCCCCAGTTTTGTATTAAATTTATCCATACTTTTCAATAACATTACAGTTATTTGAAATTATTGGTAATTTTTTAATGTAAACTTTTTAGCTCTATTGTGAAAATTCTGCTTGAAACATCGAATATATTATTGTTAATTAAAAGTGAAGAGTGAATTCACCTTTAAAAATAACGAAATGACAACAAGTAAACTCAGTCCTCACAACTGGTTTTGTACCTGCCAGCCGAGAGACTGTAGCAACCTCAACAGGAAGAAATAATGAAGCTACTATCACGCACACTATCTACCGGGTTACTCGCAGCAGCCGTAACCGCATCACTGAATGCTCAAGCAATGAATAAAGACCTAGCGGTAAGCGTTGATGTCGACACAAAAAGCAATGGCGATGTTATTGCGACGCTAAACATCACCAATCAGGGTAAAGGTAACCAAAAAATCTTAAGCTGGTATACAGATCTCGAAGAAGAGCATATTTTTAAAATTACGCGTGATGGTAAAGAAGTTAATTTCTTTGGCCCTCACTACAAACGCCCAGCTCCTACCGAAGCTGACTTTATCAAGCTAAAGTCTGGCGAAACGCTCACTAAATCATTTGAGCTTTCGGGCCTTTATGATCTTAGCCAGCCAGGTAACTACGAAATTAGTTATGATGTTGAATCATTTGACCTTTTCGGTAAAAAAGAAATCCCAAGCATGACTACAAGAACGATGGGGCAGCAATCGATGATGCGTGCCGATGTAGCAGAACTCAGCTCAAATTCGGTCAATCTTTGGCTTGAAGGTGTAGCATTAAGCAAAGGTAACCTCCAAGTTAACGCAAAACCAGTCGCTGGTGCAGCAGACTGTACTGATGGCACTTGTTTTACAGGTCGTTGTAGTAACAGTGAAAAAACCAGTATTTTGTCAGCACTGAATGCTGCGGACCAAATTACTAATGACTCTGTTGCTTACTTAAATAGCCACTCAGCGAGCAACCCGTCTACGCGTTATCAAACTTGGTTTGGCGCAGCGACAAGCAGCCGCTATGCAACCGTGAAATCTAACTTCAACGCAATCAATGATGCAATCGACAACCAAGATCTCACTTTTGACTGTAGTTGTAACAAATCATACTTTGCTTATGTATACCCAAATCAACCATACAAAGTATATCTATGTCGCGCATTTTGGAGCGCAAATGAGCTAGGTACGGATTCACGCGCAGGCACGATTGTTCATGAGCTAAGTCACTTTAATGCCGTTGCAGGTACAGATGACATCGTTTATGGCCAATCTGGTGCGAAAAACTTAGCAAACTCAAATCCAAGTCAAGCAATTCAAAATGCTGACAGCCATGAATATTTTGCGGAAAACACTCCGTACCAAAACTAATCTCGACTTATTTGGTATAGATATCCCTGACGAGTATCGGGTTTAGGCAAGCGCCTAGACCCGATGCTATTCACAGCGATTTCAGCTAACATGAAATATACTTCTTAAATTCATCTATTTGCTGAGGAATTTCATGACTTGGGTTATCGTCGCGCTGTGTGGTTTTATCCTACTAGCTACGCTATTGCCACTTGCTAAACATCCGCATTGGAGTGTGAGAGCAATGGAGTTCCCGCGGCTTCAGCTCGTTGTTATTACCGCATTTACGCTACTGCTGTCCATTTTCTATCTTAATCTTCAAAGTGTAGCCGCGCTTGCTGCCATTTCTCTATTAGGTTGTTTAAGTTTTCAACTGTGGTGGATTTTACCCTACACCCCGCTTTGGCCTGTCGAGGTAAAAACAGCGACAACCAATACTCACACAATTAGTTTGATCACCGCCAATGTACTGCAAACTAATCGACAGTTTAATTTGCTGCTGGAGCAAGTCCGGGTACATCAACCTGATATTTTAGTCACATTAGAAAGTGATGAGATATGGGAGCAACAATTAGACTCATTGCTGGACATACTGCCCTACAGCGTTAAATGTCCACAATCCAATTTATACGGCATGCACGTTTATGCTCGCTACCCGCTAGACGAGGCAAAATGTGAGTATATCGTTGAAGAAGGCGTACCTTCGATACATGCAAAACTCAGGATCGCTCCCCATATCATGCTCCAAACCCATTTTTTACATCCGGCACCGCCAAGCCCCACCGAAAACGAAACGGCCATTGAGCGAGATGCGGAATTGGTGGTTGTCGCCAAACGCGTCATAAATGAGCCACTGCCCACCATTGTCACTGGCGATCTCAATGATGTTGCTTGGTCACCAACCACGAGGTTATTTAGGAAAATAAGTGGGCTTCTTGATCCGAGAGTTGGCCGAGGCATGTTTAACACTTTTCATGCACAGTACCCGTTTGCACGTTGGCCGCTGGATCATTTGTTTTCGAGTCACCATTTCACAGTGATCGATATTAAAAGGCTCAACAACATAGGGTCAGATCACTTTGCGCTTTATGCAAAACTCGCTTATCAACCGGTCAAAAATGAAGATGAAGCAGGACTTGAGCTGAAAAAGAAAGATATACATCGCAGCAAAGAAATTATTGAAAATGCCGTGGCAAAGCCGAATTGCAAATTATGATAGCGAATTTAAGTACGCTAAGTGTGAACGAGTGTTATAAGGTTTTTTAAATAACATCAGCTTGAAGCCAGCATCGTTCACTGACTTCAAGCCGAAAAGTGTATTTACGACTTCAGAGAATTAATCCAAGTCTTGATATCTTCTTCAACAAGCGCCATTGGCCTTGCGCCCTTTAGCAACACCACGTCGTGGAATGCTTTAATATCAAACTTATCGCCCAGTTGCTGTTTAGCATGCTCTCTAAGCTCAACCAATTTAAGCATACCTAACTTATAACCAAGCGCTTGTCCTGGCCAAGCGATATAACGGTCGATAGCCGATACCACATCGCTCATCGCCGTACCAGTTGCATCAGCAAAATACGTGATCGCTTGGTCGCGTGTCCACTTTTTATAATGTAGGCCCGTATCAACCACCAATCGAGCCGCACGATATGCCTCAGCTTGCAGACGACCTAAGTCTCCAAATGGGTCGTCCTTATACATCCCCATTTCGTATGCCAATAGCTCTGAATACAGCGCCCAGCCCTCAACATAACCATTAAATGAGGCATTTTGACGCATCAAACCGATTTCTGTTTGCAACATATTAAGCGCAATTTGGAAGTGGTGACCAGGAACCGCCTCATGATACGTTAAGGTTTTCATGCCAAAGCTTGGTACTGCTTTCATGTCTTTTAGGTTGATTGAAAATACCCCTGGGCGACTGCCATCAAGCGATGGACCGTTGTAGTAACCACCTGGCGCACCTGCTTCCACGGCCTTTGGTATACGTTTAACTTCAACAGGTTGCGGTGGAATTGTAGAAAAATAATCTGGCGCTTTTTGTAAAATTGTCCCTATTTCACCACGCAAGAACGATAATAACGCTTCACGACCTTCGTCAGAATCCGCATATAAGAATCTCGACTCTTCATTGAGCTGCTTCATCCGGTCACCAACAGTACCTTGTGAATAGCCATTTTGCTTAAGGATTTCGTCCATGCGCTTTGAAATACGCTCCACCTCAGCAAGGCCAATTTGGTGGATCTCTTCCGCGCTCATATCAGAATCCGCCAAATAGGTGATTTCATGCTGGTAGAAAGATTCGC
This sequence comes from Pseudoalteromonas sp. Of11M-6, assembly GCF_022347905.1. NCBI lineage: Bacteria > Pseudomonadati > Pseudomonadota > Gammaproteobacteria > Alteromonadales > Pseudoalteromonadaceae > Pseudoalteromonas > Pseudoalteromonas sp. Of11M-6. Next base: position 24,860 of record NZ_JAKRFW010000019.1, read on the forward strand.
CATTTGGTTGAACCCAAATACCGACATTTTCAGGCGCTTTGCTCTCTAGCGCGTGCATAATCGCAGACACATTTTTAAACTCAGGATAAAGCTTTTGCTCAACTATTTGTGTTGCCTGTGCAACATAATCAGCGGCGGCTTTATCCGTAATACCATCAATATTCGCAAGTTTATCTTTAAACGACGCAACCAAAGGATGTTCTGTACCACTTGGCGCCGTGAAGTTATCTAAATAACCTAGCGTGTTTGGAAATAATACTTTTGGTAAAATTACGCCTTTATTGGCATCCGCTTTTACCTTGCTTGCAACTTGCTTCGTGACTTCAACAAAGGCATTTAGGCGCGCAACATAGTCTTTTGCATCTTGCTCGCTCTCTATTCCATGTTGGTCTTTAAGCACATTCGGAATATCCAGCAATGGGCCAGACAACTGGTTAACAATGTATGGCAGGTGTCCGCCCCAAGTATCAATATAACCTGCTGAGAAGCCTTTATCGCCGGCATAATAACGGGCAATAACTTCATTTACTTTAAGGTGCAACAAGTCATCAGAGTTCGCCACGCCCGATTGTAATTGTTTTAATTTATCTGCGGCTGCGTTCATATCCACCTGTAGCGCCTGCATACCGACAACCGAGTAATCTGGCAGTCTATTGGCGTAGTGACCATATTCACTGCTTGATAATTTGAGCGAAGTGGCAAGTGCGGGTTCGTGGTTAATAAACTGCTTGGTGTACTGTTCTACGACTTTGTCGATTTCTGCACGAGAGAGAGTTGATTCAGTGGTTTTAGCAACAGATGTAGTTTCTGTTTTTGGCTTGTCTTGAGCACATCCGCTCAAACCTAGCACAACAGAGAGTGCTACCAAGCTTATTTTATTCATTATTACGCCGCTCCATTAAGGTTGTTGTCAAAGCTAAAATACCAGTGCAGATCTGGCTGCTGATGGAATAGTCATACCTATTTGAAAAAGCAAATGGATATAAGCACTTTATTAAGAATATGAGACTGCAATAAAGTGCTCACGCTATTCTCATAGATGCAACTACAAGTAACATATTTGCGTTTTTGTTACAGCTATAAAAGACGGAAAATTGCGAATTAATTGACTTTTCCGAGCTTTTTCCAGCAAACTAGCTTAGCTTTCGAGCACTAGGGGCTTTGGCGTATTAGCGCATTGTGACGGTAACTCAACGATAACGCGCTGCACGCGACCAGATGACTTGTCAAACACAAAGCAAGCATGTGGCCTTTGCTCTAACTGTAAGCTGATGGTGATACTCAAACTTTTGGGTAAAGCTTGGGCTATCACATCTCTCGATGCTTCGGTAAAGAGTACAGATTCAGGGGTAAATTGATAAAACTGCCCAAACTGCAAATCACAGTGATCGCCTTGCTGTAAGTCCTTTCTATATTCATATTGATAGAGCTTGCTGCCACAACCGGGGCCAAAATAACAGGTCGTCAATGCCGTAAAATTGTAGTCCCGCACTTGTGGAATAAAGCAGCGCTGAGTTCCCCGCTTTGGCGTTGGATGCCAAATCTGTGCACATACTTTAAAAAATGGTCGTTTATTTTCATAAAGTACATATAGATCATCATTGTCCACCATCCCTCGCGCATGATGTTGGTAATTACTACTACCCGCAACTTGTGCCGCGAGAAATTGCTTATTTTGCGATAGCCGATACAACATTTCAGCCAGCAGCCTCAATGTACTGTCATCCAAGCAAGCTGGACCTGTATATAAGCTAGAAACACAATTAACAAAGTCACTAAAGCTAATTGCCCCATGACTATAAAAGTTATCAAATTGGCGTGCCATATTTCTTCCTTGTTTGTAAGCGTTTTAGTCAGACGAATAGAGAGTGCGTCAGCTAAAATTCGAGTTTTTTAAAACAGAAACTTGCAAATATCCGATTGCAAACTGCGCTGCTTTTTTATACCAATTTACTTAATTAAGAGATCTATTTTGAAGCAAGAAAACCTTGTCGATAACCAGGCACAAATTTTACTATTTAGTTGTTCTAAATAAGAAACTTTTTAACACAGTTAGCGTCAGATTTGCCCCATAATATTGAGCAAGTATTAAGACAAATTGGTATGAGTCCCTAATTAAAGCTAATGCAGACTGAGGAGAACGCAACAAATTAATTACAATTTTGCTGGCAGCCTAGCTAAGACTATTAATGAGATGAGTCAGAGATGGCGGTTTAGAGCTTATACGCTATACAGCGCGTAAGTGAAGCATGAATGTATGTCATAAAAACTTCATGCAAATTTATGCACTTAACACCACGCGCGACAGAGACTGAGCAGAGCGCAATATTTATATTATATTTTCATCGTTTCGAATGACATTAATCAGCAAAACAAGATAAATCACGGCCCAAATTTACTTAGATTTGGATTCAGAGATTACCTCGTCTTGGCTAAACATCTCAACCTGAGCAGCTTGAGATGAGATGCTATGAGCATCAGTTGTTAACGTTAAAATAACAAACAATACAGTCATCACTGCAAATGCAATATTGACCGTTTTCCCTAAAAAGCGTGTTTTTAACATCACGATTTCTCCTAAACTTATCACTACTAAGCTTAGTCGAAATCGTGAGCAAAAAGGTTTAATTCAAACAAAAAAATAACTCATTAAATGCAATTATCGAAGCGTGTGGGTTTATGTGCTAGCGAACATTCGAGTTAATTGGTTTTATCGCCTTGATAAGCCTGAGTTCCCCATAGTGGCACAGTTGATAAGCTATGCTTAAAACTGCCAGAGGTTTCCTTGGTGGTATAGGCTAAGTACATTAAAGTTTGGTTTTTTGCATCAAAGATCCTTCTCACTTTCATTGCTTTAAAAAACACACTTTTTGATTTTTTGAACACCACTTCACCAGAATCGCTTTTGTCTATATTTGCTAGCATTGCCGGTGTTATTTCGCTCGTTTGACGACAAGAAATAGAGCTATCGCTAGGATCTGAAAAACTCAAGTTATCTTCAACACTCGCGACATGGCAGGTCACGCCCGTTACAACAGGGTCAACCATAGAGTCTAGTTTTATATCTTTGAGCGTAAATAGACCAAGAGATACATCACCAACTTCACTGTCAGAGCAACCGAGTAACGAACAAGATGCCAACAATGCAAACATCAGCTTTTTCATTGTTTTTCCTTAATATTATCGATGTATAAAAGAAGTATACGGAGCTAATACTCTAAGCTATTTAAAAATTTTCGCAAATAGCCGTCTTCCATAAAGAAATAACCATTCAAAAAATCAAAATAATTATTCACAAAATACGAATAAGCATGTTAGCATGCGCCGCAGTTTCAGGGTGGTTAAATTACCTAAAGTAAATACAAAGTATTGCCCGTCTATTTACCGCCAGCTGTATGAAATTTTCTCTAAACTCGGGACTAAAATGTGCTACCTGCATACTTACCCATTTATAAATATTGAAATTTCGTCACGTTTAATTCTAAATTTGAGGTTCCACCATTTATGAGTAAGCTCCATCCAAGCTTAGTCGCACTAGCTGTTAGTTCGAGTTTTTTTGTTGTTAATCAATCACAAGCAGAAGAAAGTAAGGCTCAAGAAAAGTCAATTGAGCGAATTCAAGTAACAGCAACTCGACGCGCAGGCACAGTTCAAGAAGCGCCATTAAACATTACCGCCGTCGACAGCGATGTAATGAGCGACCAAAATATTGGCGACCTTGAAGACGTAGCAAGATGGGTCCCAGGTTTGACAATCACAGAACAAGGTGGCCGTGAAGGTTCACCTATTATTGTTCGTGGTTTGAATACTAATTCGTCAGAACGTGCCTCTGACTCGGGAACCGTGGCAACTTACCTCGGCGAAATCCCAATCAATGTGGATTTGCGACTAACCGATATCGAACGTGTTGAAGTCTTGATTGGCCCACAAGGTACGCTTTACGGTGCAGGCACGCTAGGTGGTGCAATTAGAACCATGCTTAAAGTGCCAGTGCTTGACGTTATTGAAGGTAAACTAAGTGGTGACTTATTCAGTATCAATGAAAGTGACAGCCATGGTCATGAAGTGGGTGCTGTCTTCAATATGCCTATAGTGATGGATGAATTAGCCGTTCGTGCAAGTATTAACCGCTATCACAACCCCGGCTTTATGGATTACAGTTATGTGGTTAAGCAAGCTGGCGTTTCAAACCCAGATCCTGATTGGTCCAATGCTGAGGATGTAAAAGCAAACATCAACGCAGTTGCGGATGCAAATGATGAGACCATTACGACCACACGGGTTTCTCTACGTTGGTTGGTGAGTGAGAATATCGATACCACGCTGAACTATTTTCACCAGAAACAAGAAAATGGCGCTAACTCAATTTCACAATATCAAAGCCTTGCGGCACAGCACCCGCTTGCCGATACGATCAAACCATACGAGTCAGCCTACCGCGTGCTTGAACCTAACGAACAAGAAGACGACCTGCTTAGCCTTGAAATCAACGCCGATTTAGAGTTTGCTGATTTAGTTTCGGCATCCGGTTGGTCAAGCAAAGAACAACAAGGCCAACGAGATCAAACCGATCTACTTTATGATATTTGGCCGGGTTATGCGGATTTTCCTAGTTTTACCGCGTTGACTAAAGATACTACTGATCAAGACACTTTTACCCAAGAGATCCGTTTAGTCTCTAAAGGGGATGACGCGCTAAATTGGATTGCAGGGGTATATTACAGCAAACAAGAAATTAGTTCGGACGATAGAGAGTACACGCCAGGACTCACGGCGTTTTGGGGCGATGAAATCGACAATATTGAGCAAGATCTTGAGTATATTGCACTGACCAATGCCACCAGCAAAGAGTCAGCATTGTTTGGCGAAATTGGCTATGCTTTTTCAGACGATTTTAATATCACAGTGGGCGCTCGTTTCTATCGCTATGATGTTAAAACTGAGTCAGCTGCAGAAACCCCGCTCTATTCTGGGGGCCTGCCAAGCCTCGAACAAATTTCATTTGAACAAGTCAGTGCCAAAGACAATGGTAGTTTGTTTAAGTTTAATGCCAATTACACTTGGCAAGATGGACTGCTGACGTACTTCACTGTCAGTGAAGGATTTAGGTTAGGCGGTGGCAACGGTTTGGAGTCCTGTCCAGAAACACTACCTGAGCAACAGATCATCTGTGCACTGCCGCATGAGCTTAGCTATAAACCAGATACCACCACTAACTATGAGCTGGGATTAAAATCTACATGGCTAAATAACAAGCTGCATTTCAACGCCGCATTATTCAGTGTTGATTGGGAAGATGCACAGATCTCATCCGTGACGGTAAACGGCCAAGAGATCATTACCTCTAATGCTGGCTCTGCGAACTCTAGTGGGATTGAGTTGTCAACCCGGGCTATGTTGAACGACCAGTGGACGGTGTATGCAACCTATTCTTATGCAAAAGCACAGCTCACTGATGATGCACCAGCCCTGTTTGCGGTATTCAAAGAAGGTGACTATAGCGCAGAAGAAATTGCGCTTTACCAGCCGTACTATGACGGTACAGATGGCGACCGCCTACCTGGCGCGCCAAAACAGCAGTTTTCATTCGGCTTAAGCTACGAGCAGGAAGTGTTCGACGACAAAATGCTTAACGTTAATTATGGGGTCACCGCGCAGAGTGACGTATACACGAAAGTCGGACTCAAAGCTGACGGGGAGGTATTGCCAGGATTTGCCTTGTCTAACCTCAGTGCTAAGCTTTCAAGCGAGCAATGGGCCGTCACTTTTTATGTCGACAACCTGTTTGACAAACTTGCTTTCACCTCGGTAAGACGCGACAAGTCTTGGGCTGGTGAAGCTACATTCGCGGCGTTAAACAAAGCCTTGCCAGAGCAGCAACGTGTGTACGGACACTATGTCACAACACCTCGTACCGTTGGGGTCAAGCTTAACTACCAGTTTGAGTTATAATCAGCAAAAAACTAAAATAGAGAGTGAAGCTACCTTCACTCTCTTCACGTTGCGATGACATCATACAATCAGATCCAAAGCTATATTCAACAGCATCAATTTCAAGCGGCGCATCACGCATTAGTCGCTCGCATTAATACCAATGCCAACGATCACCACGCGTACGCCTTATTGGCCGAATTGAATATCGCTCTCGGTAACCTCAGCAAAGCACTAAAAATTTACGACAAGTGCCTAAGTTTATTTCCCTGCGCATTTTACTCATTGAGCGCTGCCAAACTTGCGCTTTTTAGCCAAGCACCATTAGTGGCAAAGCGCTATATTCTGCATTTGCTAGGTAACACACAGTTGTCGGGATCTGAGCACGATACCCTCGCAAATATATTACTGAGATTAAATCAATATACTGACGCTGGTTGGCATTTTAGCCATGCCTATACACGCTCACCACACTGTCCTGAAATCGCGCTCAACTATGCAATGCATTTAAAGATGTCTGGTGAATTAGCACAAGCGCGAACGCTGCTTGCCTCTTTAGTGCAAGCAAACCCAAGTAATGCAAAGTGCCAATTAGCCTACTCAGAGCTTACGCCTGTAGAATTAGCATCGGCTCGCATCGCTCAGTTAGCAACTGAAATAACAGCGCAAACTGCACCTCTTGCATTACAACGGCTTTACCATGCGCAGGCGCTCGAATACGAAAAGCAGGAAAATTATCCCAAAGCATGGCAAAGCTTTGTGGCCAGTAAACAAGCGATAAGTACCGAGGTTTCCTATTCACCTAAACAAATGACTGGCTATTTTCAAGCACTTGGCAAACTTCTAGACAAGCCTATTGATTTTGCTCCAGAGCAAACGCTTGCACCTGTATTTATCATTGGGCTACCACGCTCAGGCACCAGTTTAATGGAGCAGATCTTAGCGCAATTGTCGCTACAACCGCTGGGAGAAATCAGTGTATTGCCCCAAGCACTTAGGTTTTCTCGTGACTACGACAGTAATATTCAATATATCAGCCACGCCTATAAAGAGGCTAACGCCATTGGGCAATACCGTCTCTTCACCGCGCAGTCCGTTGCTGGTGCTCAACGTTTTGTAGACAAACAACCATTTCATTTTTTCTTTATCGATTTGCTTGCAAAGGCGTTTCCACGCGCGAAATTTGTCGTGATGAAACGAGACAGAACAGATACTTGTATCGCAAACTTCCGTCAATTATATCAAACGAATAGCCCCTTTCATGGCTACTCATACCGGATGCAAGATATTCAAGCTATGTATGATAATACTTATGCGTTTTTGCAAGATGCCGCACAAAAACATCCGACTCAAATTAAATTTGTGAATTATGAATCGCTGGTAGAAATGCCTCAGGCTGTGATGAAGGAAGTCTGTCAATTTCTCGAGTTGGATTGGCAAGACAATGCACTTCACTTTTATAAGCAAGGTTATTACTCAGCGACAGCCAGCAAAATGCAGATCAGACAGCCATTGAACAATGCAAGTGTAGGCAAATATCGAAATGTATACCCAATATAGGAATATTGCCCCATTGCAGTGATGATGCTAACGTTAAGCAAAAGGAATATAAAACAATAACGATATGAAGCAACTATTCCCTACTCTCTGTTTCGCAACACTTGTGGCTTGTACACCGGTCGAAATAACAAAAACCGAGCGAGCACTCACACAAGCTCAACAGCAAAGAGACATAGAAGCACAAGCACAGGCGCTCAAGACACTCAGTGAATACGACAGCGCCACATGGCAAAGCTTATATCAAGAAACACAAAATGCCTCAGCTTTACTACTAGACGCACAAATTGCTTATGAAAACGCTGATATCGTTACGGCTCAGATAAAAGCCGCGCAATCAAAAGCACTTAACAATTCAGTGCAAGCGGATACATTGCTGCGCACCTTATCTGCCGACTATCCTCTGACGGAGCTGATTGATACATTGGTAAAGTTACATTCTGCATCAAACCGGCATGAAATTGCACTCACGAGCTTCTTTAACCAACCTCCTAGTAAATGGAACATAATCGACGTCAATCAAAAATTGTCGCTGATCAACGCTCATATTCAAGCGATTCGAAAGCAGATTGCAGCTATTCCTGAAGGTAAAAAGCACAATGCAATCTACCAAACTGTACTGACGGTGGCTGAATCTCAAATTGAACAACTAGGTAAGCAGGAAAGTTTGCTTTTGCGCAACCTTCAGCAGCAATTAAGTACCATACATGCGGAGCAATTTATACAGCTTCATCACACAGTGACAGAGCAACTGAATAACTTTGAAGAACGAGTAGTAGCCTCAATGATCCGCCAAGATCAAAATAAATTAATTGAGACAATGCAGCACCAAAGTGAGCTGCTGTACAACATTGATCTCATGTTAAAGCAGACAGGCTCTGCAAGACATGCTGAGTTTGAGCTTTTTTACCTTGCTTATATTCAACTGCTGAATAAGTCCAAAGATTACAGAGAGTATGCTCGACAAGGGAAAGCAGCCCTCGCATTATTTGAGCGCGCCGGAGCCCCTCATAACTTTTATCAACAGTATCAAATGCTGGTGTCAGAGCCACTAACACTGAGCGATGATTTACTCGCTTTTGCACGCTCACAAAATGAATCAAAATTTTTGTATAGAAAATACTAGGCCCTACTAGCGACTAGTTATCCACCATGCGAGCAGCACAATTGCCGTTGTGAGAATAACGGCTTTTATTTTATGTTGTTTAATTAGCTTTTCAGCCTGATCACCAGCAAAGTAAACGACCGCCGCCAAGCCAAAATAACGTAGTGAACGGGCAATACAGGTTGCAATTAGAAATTGTAATAGTGAAAACTTTGTGGCGCCAGCTGCTAACATGGCAATCTGAAAAGGTACTGGCGCAATACCTAAGGTCAACACAAACCAAAATCCCTGACTTTGCATCTGCGCTTTCACTTGCTCAAACTGAGACTGGCTCGACAGCAGCTCAATAGCGGAATCCCCCACTGCATCAAATAAATAGTACCCCAACGCATAACCAAATAAGGCACCAATCACACATCCAACCGTCGCCATTAGCGCAATTAGCCACAGTTTTTCTCGCCTCGCCTGCATTAGCGGCACCATCACAGCTTCAAGCGGAATAGGCACGATGGTTGACTCTAAAAAAGAGGCAACCGTGATCCCTTTGAGCATATTTTTTGATTCTACTAATCGCTTGGTCTTTTGCTTCAATTCAGCCGTTAGCGCCATCACATTTCCCCTGATGTTCTGAGTAATGGAGACAAGCATAGCCTAAGCTATGTTTCTCCTTCCTGAATTAAATGGTTATTCATATATGCTGGTATTTGTATGTGCGGACAAATGCGATACTCTGTTTTAGAGTGAATTATTGGGGGATGTTTCTGTGAATTATTTGGCGCATTTGTACTTTGCCAAACCAACTGCCGCATCGCACTTTGGCAACTTGCTCGGTGACTTTCAAAAAGGCGTGAATATACAAGTACTGCCCAAACCTGTGCAACTTGGTCTACAAACACATATGCAAGTCGATAAATTTACTGATAGCCACACGATAACAAAATCTGCTAAACAACTTTTTTCGCCCGCGCGTCGTCGCTTTGCAGGCATTGCACTGGATGTGTTATATGACCACTTTTTGATTAAGCACTGGCAGCAATATCACAGCACCTCGCTTGATGACTTTAAACGTCAGAGCTTTTCATTGCTGCACGATAACTTGCACATCATGCCTGCGCACATGCAACGAGTCGTTAGCGCAATGACACAAAATGATTGGTTTGCCACCTATGAATCCGTAGCTGGTGTGGGTCATGCACTCGATAACATCGCCCAACGTATTCGTTTTCAAAACCAATTTTCAGGCACTGAAGTGGATATAAAAGAGCACTACCACCAGCTTGAATCTGGATTTCAAACCTTTTTTCCGCAGTTGGTTGAGCACATAAGGCAGCAATCCATAGAGCACCAGAAAATAGAGTAAACTGTCGCCGTGTTACTCAATACCAACTCGATTGCAAGGTTGCCAGGAAGGGCTGCCCCCCCGCTGGACACCTGTTCTTTGGCTGCTATCTAACCAGTCAAAACGGTACATAAACGCTAGATGTATTTTATACCAATACCAGAGACAGACTACTCGTTGAAGTGAAACTTCCGATTAAATCCGCTCAAAACGATATAGGCCACGCCAAATCACCGCGATGATCTCACCTTTATCATTCGTTTCAATGGTGACATCTGCGCCCCCTTCAAGCTCAATCAGGGTGTCTTCCTCTGTGGCAACAAAGGCCATCAGGTTATCGCGAGCCATATCTAAGACGTTAAATCGCGTCCCCTCTCGGGTGATTTTCATTTTAAACTGATGATCTTTCTCATAAGCATACAGACCTTCCAATTGCTTTGCGCGTGCCTCAGGTAATGTAATCGCGGTTATCTTTTTACTGCGTATAAAATTCCAGCCGTAATGTTCGCTGATGGCAATGCGAAGCTCACCAAATACGGTACTCGCTGAGTCGCCATTGGACATCAACACCATACCCTCATCTTTTTCCACAAATGCTTCAAAACGATTGCTAAAGCCTTTATTTTTACCACCATGGGTGAAAACAAGCCCTTGCTCTCGCTGTTCAAGCTCTGGTCCCAAACCCCATACGTCATGATGAACTTCAAGCATTTGCTTCGCCAGCTCTGGTGTGATGGGCCCCACGGTATTGCCTGCATACGCTTGTTGTACGGCCATAATATATTTAGCGAGATCCACCGGAGTGGTCCAAAGGCCAGCCGCGGCTTGTTCTGGATAAACATGCCAGTCCCCTTCAACTTGCTCGCCTTTATCGTCAAACGCAGCACTGGCTTTTGACCATAGCGTTTTCGGTAATGGTTGCGCATAGGTACTATTGTGCATCCCTAGCGGAGTTAAAATTGCCTGCTGGACATACTCTTCAAATGGCATTTTTGTCACATCTGCCACGAGCAATTCCATTACCGTGTAACCACCGCCAGAATAGCGCCAAGCTTTACCTGGCAAAGTGTCAACCGTCACTAAGTCGGTATTGCCTTTACCCATTAAGACTTCAACGTCAGTTGGAATTTTACTACCACGCACGTAGCCCGGAAAACCATGTTGAGTGAGCCCCGAGGTGTGAGTCATTAACTGTCTCAAAGTAACAGGATTGGCTTTGGTAAATTCGTTCGTTGGTACTTTCCAAGAGGTGAGATATTGATTAACGTCAGCATCTAAATCGACTTTACCATCTTGCGCTAACTTTAATACCGCAAGCGCAGCAACTGGCTTACTTATTGACCCTGCCTGAAACAGCGTTTCAGTGGTCACTTTTCGATTTTGCTTTTTATCTGCAATGCCAAAACCCTCAGCCCACACCACTTTACCATCTTTGATCACGGCAAGGCTTAAGCCCGGCAAATGCGTTTCTTGAAGACGCGTCTGCAAATCTACAGGTTGGTATTTTTGGCCTTCTAACTGAACTCTAGGTAAAAGATTTTGTGCAACTTGTTGAACTTGATGTTGAGCTGAGTCAGTGGCGAAGGATGTCTGACTTAGCAAAGACGAGCAAAATATGGCGCAGTACAATAGTTTCGACATGATATTTCCCTTGTTATTATCGTTATTCACTCACTTTACACATTGATAAATGTGCCGTGAATGAATAACAGTATAATCATGAGATGAAGAAAAATGCACCTACATCAACTTTGAGCCTGAGACACTCGGCGATTAACGGGGTAACGCTCGAAGTCCTCCCAGTAATGAATTCCACCTATCATCTCTTTTACTTGATAGCCCATTTTTGCAAGCTTATACGCGGCCTTTGTCGCGCCATTACACCCAGGACCCCAACAATAAACCACGATTGGTGTGACCTTGTCATACTTAGCCATCGTCAGTTCGCTTATGTCTGCGCTTGGCATATTAACTGCGCCTTGAGCATGACTTTTGGCAAAGGCTTCATTCGACCTGACATCAAATAGCACAAAATCCTGCTGCCCCGTTAACATCGCCTGATAAACATCAGCACAATCCGTTTCGCAAGCCAGCTTCATTGCAAAATACTGTGATACTTCTACTTTCATCTTTTAACTCCTATTTAAATACTCTGGGTCCTAAATAATCTGAGCTGCGGATAATTATTTAACCTGAGGTTTGGATAAGGAATGAGCTAGCTCATTGTTTTTTAACCTCACCCGAGGTCAACTACGTTACGCACTTGATAGGCGTTAATGAATTCATATTTTTTGAAGGCGATGTTCATCATTTCAGAATAGGCAATCGCAGCAAGCTCATTTAAACTGGTGGTATTCAATACGTGATTGAGTTTAGTGCAATGGAGTTTTACCATTTAAGGTCGTTTGTTGCGGTTGCAGAGGCCCAAAATCTAACGGCAGCAGCGAAACGACTGTACACCACACCACCTGCTATCAGCGCCCATATCAAAGCGCTTGAGGAGGAACTCAATACCGTATTGTTTCATCGTTCTAGCAAAGGGATGCAGCTCACAGAGCAAGGTAAGATCTTGCTAGACAAAGCTAAGTTAACGCTTGCAAGTGCAAATGATTTAATGCACACCGCAGCGCAAGCCAAAACACTGCTCACAGGCGAGTTCAGACTTGGCTTGAACCACCCTATTGGCACCTCGAGCGAACTTGGCACACTAATAAAAACCCTCAACCAGCACTTTCCAAGTCTTTCTTTTTCGCTGGAATTACTCTCAAGTGGTGTCATCGTCGACAAACTCAGTGATGGGCTACTTGATGGTGGGGTTATTTATGGCGAAGTACCTGCACATTTTAGCGCGGTACCGCTCACAGAAGTTGCAGTTACCACCGCTTATCCTGCATCTTGGCCTACGCCATCACATAAAGCCGAATTGGCACAGATGACGTGGATACGTATGGGAAAAGGCTGCCCTTTTGATAAGCAACTTGATCAACAGCTAAGCGAAGTAAACGCGGTAAATATTAATGCTGCGGATGAGCGCTCCCGCTTGGCTTTAGTTAAGGCAGGACTCGGCGTGAGCTTTATTGAAGCCAACGCCATTGCAGATCAAGAAGCAGAAGTTGCCTTGTCTAGTTTGCTAGACTTTTCGCTCCCAGTACATTTTGTTGTGGCAAATCAAGCGCTCACAGAGCCTAAAGTGAACGCCGTGTACCAAGTGGTTTGTGCATCTATTGATGCTGCGCAAGGATAATCCCCTGCTGCTTTTTCGGCATTTTTTCGACTACAAGGCGAAATGAGTTATCCATCATCCGCTCAAGTTCTCCTGTAGGAATGGAGCCATCGAGCACCACCGTGTTCCACAGCTTTTTATTCATGTGGTAACCCGGTAACACCGCACTAAAAATGTCTCGCAGCGCTTGCGCTTCATCAGGATCGCATTTGAGATTTACGCGCCAATGGGGATGCTCGTCATCTTCTTTGCCCATTTTACCAAGCGCCAACGTCGCGAACATTTTGTCTTTCACTTTATATACATCAACGCCTTCACCAAAAGGTTGACTTACGCTGGTATAGGGTTTTGCAAGCAAGTAGTCATGTACTTGTTGATGATCCATCTTATTCTTCTACCTTTAGATTAATCGTTGCCGCTTAGTAGTAAAGCATAATACCAAGCGGCGTAGTAGCATAAATTACTCAACCTGAGGTTTGAATAAGAAATACGCTAACTCATTGTTTTGAAGCTCAGGTTACTCAGGTTGTGGTGCCTGTCCTTGCCAACTCCAACTTGGAAATAGTTCGCCATTCACGACGGCATTATTACCAGAAAACAGCGAGTGCGGCCTTTCTTGCGTTACCCAATTTGTCGCAGAGGAATGCTCCAACTCAAAAACCACGTTCCCAAAGAAGCTGTAAGGCCCTGACAAGGTCGAGTTTCTATAAGCAGCAAACAAAGTTTGGCCGCCCATCATCAGTTCGCCAACACTACTTTGCTGGTCGATTTCGGCGGCGCCTTTACTCCAGATCATCAATAGATTTATATGCGACTGCCCATCTGCTAAAAAGTAGCCATTTCCAGCAACTTGTACTGCGTCGAACTGGTTCCCTTGGGTACTTCTAGCATTGGCGGTATCAAACACATATGCTGTCATTGCCTGATTGCCGGCTACAAATTCAGCAAAAGCGCCCCCTGCTATTTTCACTTTAGCTTGGTTTAGGTTACTTAAGTAAAGATTACTATTATCTGTCACGATATAGTGGTATTCAGGCTCAGTACCTTGCACTTGAGTCACGACATTATCCAATCTTGCCATTCCCTGCGCCGTTACCGTTACGCTACTTTGCTGAGCGGTGCTGACAAGCCCTAAGTTATTGAGCTTAGCCGAGCCAGACTCCACTAATATGGTCGGCTGTACGCCGCTTAGCGCCGCAGTGATAACATCTTGGGTATTATCAGACCCAGTAATGGTGATACCAGATCTCGTGATCTTAATTGGGCCCTGACATTGTCCTTGAATAGCAAAGGTAATTTCATCGACAGGCCAACTTACTTGCTCAACGGCACGTTTCAGTAAGCTGGGGTTAGTATGACAGTTGATAGCAAAAGTATACGACCCACTGACGCTTTGTGATGCGACTTGCTTTGCCAAGACATGCAACCTTTTGACATCGCTGTCATTTGTATCCTTTGCAAAAACATGGGAAGCGCAGATAGCGGATGCAACCAAACTGGTTGCAAATATGCTTGTACTTAATTTCATTTCCTTATCCTTTACACGTTTAATCCTGCCAATTGCAGTACCCTAAATCCTAATACAGATCTAGATATAAAATGCACTGTATATTTAAACACTACTGACACTCCCTGACACAACATCGTGGTTTACTCTTTTTGAACTCAAAAAGGAGAAAGACCATGCAACAAAATGTCGTAGAGATTGTAAAATTTAAATTGGCTCTTGGTGCTACAGAGAGTGACATTATGGGTGTAAACCCAGCTTTTACCGAGTGGGTTGAACAGCAACCTGGGTTACTATATCGTTCGTTGACTAAAGACAGTCAGACTGACGAGTATTTAGATATTATTTATTGGCAATCGATGGAGCATGCTAAAGCGGTTTCGGCACAATTCCCAACAACCGAAGTATGCCAAAGATTAACGCAATACATAGACAGCGAGAGTGTCACCATTAGTCACAGTAATGTGCTCTCTCAAACGCCATGTAGCGGTTAATTAATCTGAGATTTGAATAACAAGGAAAACTCGTGCATAAATCAGAACGTCTCTTTCAGTTAGTGGATCTGCTCAAGGGTCGACGATTAGCGGTTACCGCTAAGTCATTGGCCGATCACTTTACGGTATCTGAGCGTACGATTTATCGCGATATTCAGGACTTACAAAGTTCTGGCGTGCCAATTGAGGGGGAAGCAGGTGTCGGCTATATCATTGGTGACTACCCACTGCCCCCGATGATGTTTAGCTATGATGAACTCACCGCATTGTTACTTGGTAGTAAAATGGTTGGAGCATGGACGGATCCCGAACTAAGCGCGCATGCAAAAGCGGCCATTGCCAAAATCGAGGCCGTACTACCCGCTCACCTCAAACAACAGCATGACCACTCCCCTTATTTGGTTTCGAGTTTTAAACACGGACCACAACAACAATCCTTTAGCGCTACACTCAGGCTCGCCATTGCGGCTAAGCAGTGTGTACAACTTGAATATCAAGACGTTGCAAAGCAACAAACCCAGCGTATTATCGAGCCTCTCGGATTGGTTTATTGGGGTGGAAAGTGGACGCTGGTCGCATTTTGTCAGCTCCGCAGTGATTACCGTGAATTTCGCTTGGACCGTATCACCGCGATACATAAAAGTAAGCTGACCTTTACCGTAAATCCTGATAAAAACCTCAATCATTATGTTGAATTAGTTAAAGCCAAATACGCCGAAGAAATTGCACAGCACCAATGCCAAGCGCCTGATAAAAGTAGCAACTAATTCTAAGCTCACTGCCCGATTCATATTTTGTTACTAATACTTGCGCACCTAAAATCAACCTTTTCAGACTGCACCGCGACTAATTTTGTAAATCAGACTTACTCCTTCGAGGTGCTTATGAAAACCACAAAATCAATACTCATAATTTCGGTAACACTGGCTTTGAGTGCCTGCGTTGGCTACTCCAATGCAAATACAACCGAGCCGCAAACACAAGGCAGCTACCGGCTTATCGCTTACCAAGACTGTAACCCAATAATCAAACACACCATGGACGCCGAACAGGTGGCCGCATACAAAGCACTCAAAGCGGCAGAGCTTGATATCTCAGCTTCTGAGTTACCAATGAAAGATATTGAAGACAAGCTCGCACTGCTCAGCAAAGAAATGGAAGCCATTAGTAAAGAGGCGATACAAGAAGACGACGATCGACTTGTGATCAATAAAGCGCTACTGGCAAAACAAGAAGAAAAGGCCAAGCAAATTGAGGCAGTAATTGAAAGTCACGCAGCTAATTTTGATGCCATTGACGACTATGCCGAAAAAATCGAAGCCGCAGCAAATCGCTTTGATAAAGCTTTAAAACCCATAATTGGTGACTTAAAAGAGGTCAATATTAATATCATCGAACCCGGTGAAACCCCAAGTGCCCGTTGCCTCGCGTCAAACTAAGCAAGTTGAACTGATTGAATGGAGGAAAATATTCCTCCAACTGTATTTGCTCATCACTTGCCTTACCATTTAGACAAATTGATATGGACTTTGACTGACAGGCGACTTTGAGCAAAATATGGCTACTTCATTAAATGCTTTATGCGTATTAGTTCACATATAAAGTATGTTATGTTTGTTCATGCTAGCCTCAGCTGTTTAGTTATTTAACAAATTAATTATGGCTCTGCTTTATATAAAGCGAACCCACGAAAAAGAGAAGGCTAGCACGGTGTGGGAGTCATTATATCTATATTTCGGAAGGTCGGCAGTGAATGATATTGAAAGGAATAAGTTAATCAAAACTAGCTGGGATTTGCATAGTTTGGTAGAAAGTAGCTACCTTGGCAATCCCGCTACCAAAGGCGATGAGGAATGGCTAGAAAAACAGCGTATTCTATTAGCTGACATGGCCATTCATTTATTACAAACGGCTATTCAGCCAGGTAACATAGAGCTTGATAAATTAAAAAATAATCTGCACTCGATTCTAACAATCACAGATCAATTTTTACCCCATTCAGGACTTAAAGAAGCAACAGAGAAACTTTACAAGTAAACATACAATACATGTCCAAGTTAGTATTTCCGTAGTTTGGTTTCCTGTAGTAGTCATGTTTTGCAGTTAACAATAGCGATAACAACCGATGTTATTTATTGCACAAAGAGAAAGGTTAACACCCACTATTACGACCCTCTCACTCGATTAAGCGATTGGTTATAGTGCTTTTTGTATTGCTTAGCTAAAGCCTGACTGTCTTGGTAGCCAACCTGATTGGCTATCTGCTCCACACTCATATTAGTGCTATGCAATAGCTGTTTGGTGCGAACGAGTCGCGCAAGTCGCACGTACTCAAAAGGCGTCATACTCGTGTGCTGTTTAAAGCGTCGAATTAACGTACGCTCTGACATACAAGCATGTTTCGCAAGGCTCTGTAAGCTATGCGAAACATCGAGATTATCACTGATATGATACTGTGCCTTAAGCAATTGCGCATCTCTATGTTGTAAAAAGCCACTGAGCTGCACAAACTCATTTTGACTCGCTTGCTCGTTTGGTATCGCCAGCCACGCGGCGATTGTTTTTGCCACTTCTGAACCCAGCACGTCGGTAATAAACCGCAGCATCAAGTGCAAGTAACTATGAGCTGCGCCCGCGGTATACACCATACCGCTTTGCTCTGTTACCTTTTGGCTGTTGGGCTTTAAAACGGGATAATATCGTGTAAAAAAAGGCGTAAGCCACCAGCTACACGTAAATTGTTTTTTATCCAACAATCCTGCTGTGGCTAAAAATGCGGTACCGCAACATCCGGCAAGTTGATAAGTCGCGGGATGAAATTCAATACCATGCTTGTTTAATTGTGCTTTGACTTGTTGGCATTGTTGCCACAACAAAGGCTCTGATGAAAAGTGACTGCCGAGCCAGATAACGACATCAGCATCAGCCAATGCGCTAAATTCAGCATGACAAACAAATTCTAAGCCTTGACTACTCATCACCGACTTTTGCCCTGAAAGCGCAACCGTCTGCCAGCAAAACACCGCCTTACCAGCGACTTTGTTTGCCACGTTCAATATATCAATCACGCCAGTTAATGCGCTCGCAAACACATGTTCAGGACAAAGCAAAATCACCTTCATGGCAATATCAAACCAAAATTAGTCATTATTGACACGATAAGTTAGCAATCAATCTAGTTAAAGTAAAACCTCTTTCAAATTCAGGAGCTTTACTATGTGGATCCATATTCCGGTTTTATTTTTGCTTAGCCTAACGCTGCTATTATTTCTTTTAACCGCAACGAGTAGAATTCGCGCAGTCAAAAATGGTGATATTGCACTTCAAGATATTCGCTATGTTGAAAAACACGCCTTCCCCGAGCGCATAAGATTATTAGGTAATAGCTATGACAGCCAGTTTCAACAGCCGGTGTTATTTATCGCATTACTGATACTTTTGCATATTGAGCAAATGACGGGACAATTTTGGTTTGTGCTTAGCACCGTGTTTGTCGCAGCAAGATATTGGCACAGCTACGAGCACGTGCTAGGCAGCAATTTACGGTTACGAACCCTAGCATTTGGATTAAGTAGCTTTTGCTTGTTTTTTGCCTGGTTTAGCTTCTTGTTCGATAGAATGTAAAAAGTCACTGGTTAAAGGGATTTTACACTGGCTAAGTTACGTACAAGTTTGTTACATTAACCACAATAATAACCTTAGGTTTTGGTTGTGCTGCAGTCTAGGTTGAATGGCGTCAAAATACACAGCAACTTTAGTGGGAAGCTTACGCTCCTACTCACTGTTATTTACGGCGCCGTATTTTTGTTTAGCCCCTCAATTTTTGCGCTTGATGACAATTGCTCGCTCACGACTGCTCACGGCAACTCAATTTCGCTTGCTATCAATACCACGTCTTATAGCAAAATTGAACGCGGCAACAATACCGTCTCGATAGCCTGCAATTTACATGAAGACAGCGTTTTTTCATTTGTAGATGTTGGCCTTAATCACTATCAGTGGCGAGTCAACGCCCCTTTGCCCGCTAAGTTCTCACAGCCCGCATTTATCATTCCAAAAGGTAACTACACAGCAACCTTAAGCTTGGATTCTATGCAAATTCATACGCCAAGATTTAGGCTGATGAGCATAGGGAAATTTATTTGGGAAAGTCAAAAAAGCAGCCTAGTCATGGGCGCATTTTATGGCCTTTGTTTTACCTTGATTTGCTATGTATTGATCATGGGTAGTCGCCTCAATGATCCTATATTTAGGCTTTACGGCGCTTATATCTTCTGCCTTTGTGGATTTGTATTATTCCAAGAAGGGCAATTAAATCTTTTTGTTTCATCTCAGTACAAGCCATTACTCAAACACGCATATTTACTTAGTATTGGTCTCACTGTGGTTTCGGCAACCTGGTTTATGTTGAGTATCCTACTTGTTGACAAACAGTGGCCAAAACTCGTGTTGTTACTTAAAAGTGCCGCGGGTATCGTGATGCTCCTGAGCATACTTAAAATTCCCACTCAACAAGCACAAGTGTCCTACTTATTAAGCCAAATTATGGCCTATATCACCCTCGTTATTGTCGCCACTATCTTTGTGCTATCTGCTCTTCAAACCAAGCGTAAAATTGGCGAAGCAAGTTTGGTTTTTGCGGCACTGAGCCTAGTATTAGTCGGTATGGTATTTCGCGTGCTGTTAGTGGGATATAGCCCATTTATGCAGCGGTATGCACTTATTTTTGCGTTTGCCATTGAGTCTTTACTGCTTGCCGTTGCGGTATCTAAACGCATTGGACGACTCAGACAGCAAAAGCAACAAGCTGAAAATGAAGCAAATTATGATCAATTGTGCGCCATTTTTAACCGTCGAGGCTGGTACAAACAAGCCAACGTGCTAGTCGAGCAATTTAATAAACGTGGTGGTGTTTTGGCATTATTTTACATTGACTTAGATAAGTTTAAGTTGATTAATGACCAATTTGGTCACGATGCTGGAGATAAGGCGCTTGCCCATGTTGCGACGTTTTTGTCATCAAGTATCAGAAAACAAGATATTGTAGGACGCCTAGGTGGCGATGAGTTTGCAGCCCTGTGCTTATTTGACGACACACAGTCTGCAGAAGAAAAAGCACAACAGCTGCAACAACAGCTCAATACCTTGCAATTTAGTCATGGAAAACAAGAGGTAGCAATTCAAGGTAGTGTCGGGCGAGCATTTTCCCAACACCCGATAACAGATATCAGCGACTTAATCGCACAAGCTGACAAGCAAATGTATCAGCAAAAAACCTTATCTTAAAGCTTAGGCTGCCTTAAGGTAAGGCTCTTGGCCTTTGTGCTTTACGCTCCGTTGATAACTACCTTTGCCTTTTTTACTTTTTTCAACTTTCGCCTTAAACAACGGGCTGGTTACCAACGCTTTTAATGCGTTGTCTTTAATTTCACCACGCTGATGAGCATGCTGAAGTTTGCTTTTTTTAGTCATGACTTACTCCAAATAAGAATCATATAAATTGATAGTGTTGATGCATAATTTCAGACCATCAACAAGCGCGAATATTAACCTAAATGTTTTAAAGCGCAATGGCTTTTAGCAATAAATTTTCGTCTTTTTTGACTGCTATTTTAAAGTTAAGTTCATACCTACGCTCTATACTTAAATGCAGCCCTTTCAAGTCAAGCTAAACATTCGCGACAATGACCGATATCGAGATTGCAACCGGGATCAGCATACATTATCAGGACGAGGGGGTGCCTCACGCCCCCGTTATTATTTTGATAATGGGTCTTGGGGCACAAATGACGATTTGGCCCGATGAATTGTACTTTGGGCTAGTCAATAAAGGTTTTCGGGTGATCCGTTTTGATAATCGCGACACGGGATTGTCGAGCCACTTGGACCATTTAGGTTCACCGAGTGTGATAAAAACCATGCTGAGCAAAAAACTTCCCATTCGCGCTTCTGTTCCCTATACCCTAGAAGATATGGCCGAAGATGTTGTCGCTTTGATGGCAGGACTTAAGATTAAACGCGCCCACCTTGTTGGTGCTTCTATGGGCGGGATGATTGCACAAATCGTTGCTGCTAAGCATAAAAAGAAAGTGGTAAGTTTGACCTCAATTATGTCAACCTCAGCGTATCCCAAGTTTACCGCAGCAAATGTAAAAGTCATGCTGCAACTAGCAAAAGCACGGCCAAAGTCAGACTGCCACCAATCTGCTATTCAATACAATATAAAACTCAACCAGCTGATCGGCAGTCCTGCTTACCCTCAAGACGAAGGGACGCTACATCAACAAGCCAAACACAGTATTGAACGCGCGCATAACCCGCAAGGATTTAAGCGTCAGCTTGCAGCGATTGTCGCAAGCCAATGTCGCAAGCACACGCTGGCAAAGATAAAAACGCCTACACTTGTTATCCATGGTACAGACGACCCTATTTTCCCCGCGGCCGCAGGCCAGCAAACCGCCGCTACTATTCGCAAATCCAAACTAAAACTGGTCAATGGGATGGGTCATGACTTCCCTCCAATGCTCATGCAAAAGATTGCCAAATGGGTGGCAAAACACGTAACTAAAGCAGAGCGAAAGCGATTAAAAAAAAAACAGCGCAAACAAAATGCAGCCCAGGAGACTACAAATAAAAAAGTCCCGAAAAATCAATCAAACACGCCCCAACAAAACACAGTTCAAAATAAATAACATTCCCTAACATCACGCCCTGTAAAGCCTGATAGTGCTAGCCTTCGCAGCGTGATTCAGCCTAAATGAGAAGCAACAATTTCACCCTTATCGTTAAATTAAAGTAAATTTCCATTTGACAAACGAACATAAAAGCAACAACAATTAAACCGTTCCAAACTTATTTGGGCACCAAAATAAAAATAGCCATGGATACAACATCAACAGATATCTACCCACAAAAAGTGGAACGATACAAAAGAGGTCAACATGAACATCATTATAGCTAAAACGCGATTCCAACGTTCTTTTATAGCAGCCGCTTTAGTGAGCCTGGGCTTAAGCTCGGCGCACGCAAACAGCGATCTGACTACTGCCAATGCCGCTGCTATCAGCGCTTCAGGAGAAAACCAGCCCTATGAGGGCAAAGTCAACGCATTTGATAATAACCACTACAGCAAGTGGCTTACTTTTTCAGCTTCCGGTTGGATAAGTTATGCGTTTAACGAAGCGGTGAATTTAACAGCTTACACCCTCACTTCCGCGAACGATGCGCCACAAAGAGATCCCAAAAATTGGACGCTTCAAGGCTCTCAAGACGGTCAAGTGTGGTTCACTATAGATTCGCAAAACAATCAAAGTTTTGCTTCGAGACATCAAACTAAGCAGTTTAATGTCAGTATCAATCAAGCGTACCGCTTTGTGCGCTTAAATGTCACCGCAACGCAAGGTGCCAATTTATTACAGCTTGCAGAAATCGAATTTATCGGTGCTCCGGCAAACGGTGGTACAACCTTGCCATTTAACCGAAGTGGTAGCGTTACCCCTGGCCAATGGGCGCATTTTGGGCCATTTACAAGCTCAGCTCCTATCACAGCAACCTTGACTGGCAGCGGTGATGCGGATCTATACCTAAAAGCAAATAGCCAACCGACCACCGCAAGTTATGACTGCCAAAGTATCAATGATGCCAGCTCCAACGAGCGCTGCGATATAAGCTCAAATGCGCCGGTTTATGTTTCTGTATACGGTTTCCAAAGCGCCAATTATGAATTAGCCGTCAGTAGCGATAGCACACCACCAAACGACACGTGGCAACGTCCGGAAGTAAACTTTGTTGATGTAAATCCTGAAACACAAGGCTCGGAATTATTTAAACGGATCATACCAAACCCAACTGCACACATGGCCGAACGCTGTGTAGATGTAGCAAAAGTGCTATACCGCGACGCCAGTGAATCCCAGCGTTTTAGAAAATTGCAGTTTGAGTTGAGAGCCAAAGATCATTGGGGTAAGGATTTCGTTGCCTATAAGATGGGACAAGACGGTTCGGGTGAGATGACTATCGTCGTTAGCACTGCGCACTTAGAGCGTATTTATCGCGATAATAATAACAACGATGCCGTGATCCGTGATGAAATCGACGGCATTTTATTCCACGAAGTCACCCATGGTTACAATAACTCGCCGCTGACTCATGACAGCTATGGTGATGGCAAGGCAAACTGGGCATACACCGAAGGTCTAGCTGATGCCGTGCGGATCGGTGCTGGTTTTCATAAGTCACGCTCACCAGATATCATCAACGCTAAACGCTGGCTTAGTGGCTACACCACAACTGGGTTTTTCTTACATTACGTCAAACAACAGCACGACTCAGAGTTTATCTACAAGTTTAATAAAGCGGCGAAAGATATGGGCAATTATACCTGGTCATTTGATGCTGCATTTCAACACATCTTGGGCCGAAGTGTTGAAGATGTTTGGAACGAATATGTCGCCTTTATCCAAAATGGTGGACAGCTGGAGTATTAATTTTTAAATAGTAGCTCTGCCGCGTAAAAGGGTCTAAGAAATTTCTCTGAGAAACTCCTCTATGAGACTCCTTTACGTGGTATTCGTTATTTTTGTAACGCCTGCTCGTGGGACATTGTTTTTAGTTTAATCGCGAGGCCACAGGAGAAGTAGATCTTCACCACTCCAACAATGATCAAATGAAAGTTTGGGTGGGAAAGCAAATCTAAGTCATAGATATAGGCTGCTTTTATTGGCGCGTCGCCATTCTCTATCATGGCGATTAGCCAATGATAGATTGCAATCCCCTCTTTGATAACCCCAAGCACTATCAAGGCTACGCCCGTTAAAAACAACAAGCGACAATACCACAGCGCAGTTTCTAAACCCGGACAGCGTAAATTACGAAATGGAATAAATTTCATGTCAGTCCTTTATTTACCTTTTGATTGCTCGATTTTGATTAGCTTAACGGTATGGTGCAACAAAGATAAATCCCCTTCTTTACCATGCCCTGGAATAACCATGTTTGCTTCCGGATATCGGCTCAATACCTTGTGTATAGACGCTTGCCACTCATCAACCGAAGCATCCTCCAAGTTACCTAAATTTTTACTCACCACACTTTTCACAAAGCATCCTGCGAATAAAATCTTAGATTGTGGCAGCCACACGACAATATTATCTTTCGAGTGTCCTGCACCTGGGTAATAGGTTTCAACGACACCTGACTTTATCGCTGCTGAGGCTTGCGGCAAATTATGTGACGCGATAGCGCTGTGTTTTTGGGCTAATAAATGATTAGTTTGGGCTGATGCATAGGTTGGGATCTGATGTTTATTTAATACCGCTAGGCCACCGCTTGCATCTTGATGATAATGCGTGACCACCGCCCCTTTAATATTGAGCTTGCGGTCCTCGGCCCACAATAGCAGTGCTTCTGTGTCTTGCTCGGTCCAAGGTGTATCAACAATGTAAGCATCTTGACCGTCGACCACAATCAGCCCAGAGCCTGCCACTAACCCCCAAGGTTCAACGTGTAGCGAAGATTCATGTTTATAAACATGCTCTGCTATCGGTGTTACCACTAAAGTCGATGTTTCCGTTGCAACTGTCACACAGGGTAACAAAAATAAGAAAGGAGCTAAAAACTTCATCTGAAGTTGTTCGTGTTAATTAAAAGTGACGAAAGACTATCAAGTTCAAGAATATAAAGTCCAGAAATAAAAATGCGCGGCAACCTAAAATCGCCACGCAAATGGTTGGAGAAGTGTAAATTAGCCTACCAGTGCAAGCAAAATACCAGCAGCAACCGCACTGCCTAATACACCCGCGACATTGGGGCCCATCGCATGCATTAGCAAGAAATTATGCGGATTGCTTTCAAGGCCAACCTTATTGACCACACGCGCCGCCATCGGGACTGCGGATACCCCTGCAGCGCCAACTAACGGATTAATGGGGGTATCACTAAATCTATTCATGGTTTTAGCCATTAATACACCTGCTGCGGTACCAATTCCAAATGCCACGGCACCTAGTGCTAAAATCCCCAACGTCTCAACCGTTAAGAATTGATCAGCTGCCAACTTTGAGCCCACCGCCAACCCGAGGAAAATGGTGGTGATATTAATCAACTCGTTTTGCGCCGTTTTACTCAAGCGGTCTACTACACCACACTCTTTCATCAAGTTACCCAAGCAGAACATACCAACCAAAGGTGTTGCAGCAGGTAAAAACAGTATCGTTAGACCCAGTACCGCCAGAGGAAAGAGGATTTTCTCGGTTTTTGATACATGGCGCAGCTGTGGCATCGCAATCTGGCGCTCTTCTTGCGTCGTGAGTGCTTTCATGATTGGTGGTTGAATAATTGGCACCAACGCCATATACGAATAGGCTGCCACCGCAATTGCCCCTAGTAACTCTGGTGCAAGCTTAGACGCGAGGAAGATCGCAGTTGGACCATCTGCACCGCCAATAATGGCGATTGCAGAGGCGTCTTGCAGGGTAAATTCAAAGCCCGGAATATAGTTCAGCAATATAGCCCCAAACAAGGTGGCAAAGATCCCAAATTGAGCTGCGGCACCAAGCAACAGCATCTTGGGGTTGGCTATCAAAGCACTAAAGTCTGTCATCGCACCCACCCCCATAAAGATCAGTAAGGGGAATACTCCGCTGTCTATGCCAATGTAATACACGTAATATAAAAGCCCACCAGGATCGGCAAGCCCAGCAACAGGAATATTCGTGAGTATGGCACCAAAGCCAATGGGCACCAATAGCAACGGCTCAAAGCCTTTGGCGATCGCAAGATACAAAAGTCCGCAGCCCACAGCCATCATACAAAGTGCAGGCACGGTGAAGTTGGCAAGCCCTGTTGCTTGCCATAAATTAAGTAACCCTTCCATCACGACATCCTTATGCTAAAGACATGATGGCATCGCCAGCACTGACGGAGTCGCCTTCAGAGACGAGTAGCTCCGCGACATGGCCACTGTGTGTTGCACGCACCTCGGTTTCCATTTTCATGGCTTCCATGATGAGTACCACATCGCCTTCTTGCACCTCATCTCCTGCGCGCACCATAAGCTTAAATATGTTGCCAGCAAGTGGCGCATTCAAAGTTTCACTGGAGCTTACCGAGGTTGACTGAGGAATAAGCTCACTGTCTTTGACTTGTACTTCTTGTAACTCTCCACCCGGCGCAACCACCACATCGTATACTTTGCCATCCACTTTTACGCTGTAACGCTCACTAGTTGATGACTTGGCTTTAGCAGGCGTCGCTGCAGCTTTTTGCTCTTTGCTTTCAACAAGCGTCGGTTTTGGCTCAAACGCATCTGGATTATTGCGATTTTTCAGGAATTTAAGGCCAATTTGCGGGAATAATGCATAGGTAAGCACATCATCAATAATCTCGTCGGCTAAGGTAATTTGCTCCTCTTTTGCCGTCGCGACTAACTCGCTTTGTAAACTATCCAGCTCAGGTTCAATTAAGTCTGCAGGACGGCAGGTAATAGGCTCTGCGCCTTCAAGCACGCGTTGTTGCAAAGCTTGGTCGACTTGCGCTGGTGTCGCTCCATATTCGCCTTTCAGCACGCCAGCAGTTTCTTTAGTTATAGACTTGTAACGCTCACCTGTAAGTACGTTTAATACCGCTTGCGTCCCGACAATCTGTGAGGTTGGTGTTACCAGCGGTAAGTAGCCAAGTTCTTTACGCACACTTGGAATTTCTTTTAGTACTGCGTCAAGCTTGTCACCTGCACCTTGCTCTCGCAGTTGATTTTCCATATTGGTTAACATGCCACCAGGCACTTGTGCAGATAGAATACGACCATCGACCCCTTTCAAGCTGCCCTCAAAAGCTGTATATTTCTTTCTCACTTCACGGAAATAGGCTGCGATCTCTTCAAGCTCAAGTAAGTCCAGCCCGGTATCACGTTCTGTGCCTTCCACAATCGCCGCGATAGTTTCTGTTGCGCTATGACCATAGGTCATACTCATCGAAGAAATCGCCGTATCGAGCATATCGATACCCGCATCTATGGCTTTTTGATAAGTTGCAGTACTGAGCCCTGTGGTTGCATGGCACTGCATTGCGATAGGAATAGAGACGGACGCTTTAAGCCCAGAGATTAACTTTTCGGCATCATAGGGTTTCAGTAATCCAGCCATGTCCTTGATACAAATGGAATGACAGCCTAAGTCTTCGAGCTGCTTGGCCTGCGTGAGCCACATTTCCAGCGTATGAACAGGGCTTACGGTGTACGAAATCGTGCCCTGCGCATGCGCGCCCACTTTAATGGCCGCTTTAATAGCCGTTTCTAAGTTGCGCACGTCGTTCATTGCATCGAATATTCTAAATACATCTACCCCGTTATGGTGGGCACGTTCAACAAACTTTTCGACAACATCATCAGCATAATGACGATAGCCCAATAGATTCTGACCACGCAGTAGCATTTGCTGTTTGGTTTTTGGCATTGCAGCTTTCAGTGCACGGATCCGCTCCCATGGATCTTCGCCTAAATAGCGAATACACGAGTCGAAGGTTGCTCCCCCCCATGATTCAACAGACCAGTAGCCCATATTGTCGAGCTTCTCAGCGATAGGAAGCATATCTTCCAAGCGCATTCTGGTGGCGAGTAATGACTGATGCGCATCGCGCAGCACTAATTCGGTTAGCTTTAACTGTGACATGCAAAACCCCTATTAATTGTTTTTTCTGTAGGCTGCAACGGCAGCGCTAATGGCTGCAATATGTGCCTGTGGCACACCCTGTGACGATGTTGCTCTGGTTGTTTTTGATCTTGTGGTACTTGGCGCTACTTCTTTAAATTGAGCAGCAAAGTTGGCCAACAGTCGCATCGCAAAAATCAAAATGGACAGAAAAACAAAAACACCAACCATACCGGTCAGCATAAGATTTCCTGCTTGCAGTAGCTGCGCTCCAATATCCATTTTTACCCCTTACTTGCTGTTTGGTTTTCCTATTCGATGTTAACGAACTGGTATAAACCTTCACTTTTTATAGATATTTATTCACCTTATAACAAAAAATGTTCCACTGTAAAGCCTGCTGTAAATTGGTATTACCAAAACACTTAACTTACAAATAATCAGTTAGTTAGCTAGGAAAGCACTAATAAATATGGAAAACCAACGTAATAAATATGAAAAATATTCAAAATAGCGCCAACTAATACTGAGATCCTAATGAATATAGAAAGGATTTTTGATTACGCAAGATAAATTGTAAATTGGACTGACCAAGAGTTAACGTTTACGTAAACGTCATACTGTATGGCGCGTATTTCGCTGGATATAGCAAAAGGGAACTGCAAACAATTTACTCGCGTTACAGCTTTTTCAATATAGATGGGTATAATAGTGGGAAATTTTTACCACAACGAACGTCTATGCCCTCCCTTGAACAAAATGAAAATTTATCTTTTCAAAGCCAATTTAAGTTAGATAAAGCCTATTATCGAGAGTGTTTTGAAGAATCTGAAGCCAATGGACTTGCTGTTAAGCCGAAATATGGCTTGCTTGTACTGCTAATTGCATTGGGGCTGTTTGCTATTTACGGGTTGCAGGAGCACTACGTAGGGAACTTTCTTATTCTATTGGCTGTGGTTGAATGCGTCGCTTTCTATTATCGTAAAGCTTGGTGGGTGATAAGACAGTCGTATTCTCGCGCTGCTGGCAATGTCGTCAAAGTTTCAATCACTAAAACTGGTATTAGCACCAAAGCGAGACATGCCGAATTTTCTTACCCATTTGACGACTTAGATAAACTCGTTGAAACGAGTAGAGGTTTTTTGGTATTTCACCAAAACAAACCGAGCTATATCAGTAAATCTGGACTTAACGAAGAAGCGATTGCTTTTTTGTCTGGGCAAAGCCAGAAATAAGAAACCCCGCAGTGGCGGGGTTTTTTTATGCCAGTCAAACTATGTTAACTAACATCGTAATTCAATATTTGGTCAATTACATATTGCCCGGGCTAGATTTCTCAGCCTGAATTCGCATGTAAATTTCTTCACGGTGAACTGAAACATCTTTAGGCGCATTTACACCAATACGTACTTGGTTACCTTTAACACCTAGTACTGTTACAGTCACTTCATCACCAATCATCAGGGTTTCACCTACTCGACGAGTTAGTATTAGCATTCTCTTGCTCCTGTTATTCCAAAATTTAAAAGATTCCGCGTCAAATCCATTTTAAATAAAAGTTCCTAGAAAAGTAAGCAAAAACTTCTTTTACTCAGTACTTTCCAATTCGAATTTGGCATGTAAAGCCCGTACAGCTAGCTCTAAATATTTTTCTTCTACCAGTGCCGAGATTTTTATCTCTGATGTAGATACTAATAGAGTGTGAATATTTTCTTCGGCCAATGCCATAAAAAAGAGACCAGCAACACCTGAATGAGATTTCATCCCGATGCCAACCGCTGAGATTTTTGCCACGTTAGCATTAACCTCTACGGTTGCGCCACCTAAATTTTGTGCATGTTGCGCTAAAACTTCTTCCGCCAGAATACAATCATTTGTGTGCACAGTAAAAGCATAGTCTATTTTTTTCTCACTGTGGTTCAAATGGTTAATCATATCGACTTCGATATTATGCTCACCAAGAAGAGAAAGTATATTGGCAAGATTACTAGGTTTTGCATCTACATTGTTAACTAAGATAAGCGCTTCGTCTTTGACACTCGCTACCCCAGAGACCACTTTAGTATTTTTCATCTTACCTTCCTCATAGCTAATTAAGGTGCCGTTGTCAGGAGAAAACGAAGAAAGTACACGCAGTGGTACATTATATCGACCAGCCGCTTCAACCGAACGGATCTGCAAAACTTTAGCGCCCACACTGGCCAGCTCCAACATCTCAGGAAAAGTAATATGTGATAAACGCCTTGCATTTGGCTCTATGCGCGGATCGGTAGTATAAACGCCATCGACATCAGTATATATCTGACATTCGTCTGCTTGCAAAGCCCCTGCGATTTCAACTGCTGAGGTATCTGTACCACCACGCCCCAACGTGGTGATATTGCCTTCTTCATCGCGCCCTTGAAATCCGGCAATAATGGTTATTCGGTTATGCTCAAGCTCTTGCTTTAAGCGGGTCGTGTCTATTTCTGTGATCCGCGCTTTAGAGAACATGTTATCTGTTTTAATACCAACCTGATCGGCAAGTAAGCTCACGGCAGAATGCCCACGCTTAATGATGGCCATCGCCAATAACGCAATAGAAACTTGTTCGCCGGTGGTGATCAATACATCTAGCTCACGAGAACTCGGACGTGCATCGATTTGTTGGGCAAGGGAAATGAGACGATTTGTCTCGCCTGACATTGCAGACAACACGACCACCACTTGGTGGCCTTGTTGTTGTGTTTTGATAACGTGTTCGGCAACCGCCTCAATACGCTCTACCGAACCTACCGAGGTGCCGCCAAACTTTTGTACAATCAGCGCCACTTGCTGATTACTGCGTTACTTCATTTAACCAAGTTGGAACACTGTTTAGTGCTGCGTCTAGGTTTTCTGGTTGTGAACCACCAGCTTGCGCCATATCAGGACGACCGCCACCTTTACCACCGACTTGAGAAGCCATGTGATTAACTAGCTCACCTGCTTTTACCTGACCAACTAAGTCTTTCGTTACGCCAGCGATTAGGCTTACTTTATCGCCATTTGCTACACCTAGCGCGATGACACCTGAGCCAATCTTGTTCTTCAGGTCATCGACCATGCCTCGCAGTGCTTTAGACTCAGTTCCTGCAACGTTCGCTACGAGTAATTTAATCCCATTCACTTCGGTTACAGAGTCAAGTAGCGTTGCACCCGCAGCACTTGCTAGTTTGTCATTTAGTTGAGCAACTTGCTTTTCAAGGCCTTTTGACTTTTCAAGTAGCGCAGATACTTTTTCTAGCACTGATGAGGTATCACCCTTAACCAAAGCCGCAATTTCAGAAAGCACTTGCTCTTGCTCATTAACATAAGCGATAGCATCAGCACCTGTTACCGCTTCGATACGACGAACACCCGCTGCGATACCGCCTTCTGATACAATCTTGAAGAGACCAATATCACCAGCGCGCTTCACGTGTGTACCACCACAAAGCTCGATTGAGTACCCACCAATTGAAACGACTCGAACTTCATCATCGTACTTTTCACCAAAGAGCGCCATCGCACCTTTGTCTTTGGCAGCATCGATATCCATCAACTCAGTTTGCAAAGCAAAGTTACGGCGGATCTCTGCGTTCACTGCATCTTCTACTTGCTGCAACTGCGCTTTAGTGACGCCTTCAAAATGTGAAAAGTCAAAACGCAAACGATCCGGCAGTACCAATGAACCTTTTTGAGTAACATGGTCACCCAACAAATCGCGCAGTGCTTTGTGCACCAAGTGCGTTGCAGTATGGTTTTTCTTCACTCGCTCGCGACGCTCAGCATCAATACGTGCATCGGCTTTATCGTTAACACCAATACGGCCAACCACATGACCATGGTGTGCAAATGCATTACCTAGCTTTTGCGTGTCAGTAACCACAAACTCGCCGTTAGCCACTTTTAGTACACCCGTATCACCAACTTGGCCGCCTGACTCAGCATAGAAAGGCGTGCGGTCAAGGATAACCACACCTTGTTCACCATCTTCTAACGTATTGGTATGTTGACCGTCTTTAAAGATTTCAACCACAGTGCCGGTATAGTGCTCAGCATCATAGCCTTTGAAGTCAGTGTTTTTATCAGACTTCAAGCGTTCGTTATAATCTGCACCGAACTTGCCAGCTGCTTGCGCTTTTTTACGCTGTTCTTCCATGCATGCTTGGAAGCCACGCTCGTCAATCGTCATAAAACGCTCACGCGCCACATCTGCCGTTAAGTCCGCAGGGAAACCGTAAGTGTCATACAGTTTGAACACTAAATCGCCTGGAATAACGTCGCCTTCAATACCTCCAAGACTTTCTTCTAGAATAGTTAAACCACGGTCTAGGGTTTTACCAAACTGATCTTCTTCGATACGCAATACTTTTTCGATAATTGCTTGTTGTTTCACTAGTTCAGGATAAGCTTCACCCATCTGCTCAGCGAGTGCAGCAACTAACTTATAGAAGAATGCCCCTTTTGCACCGAGTTTATTACCGTGGCGAACTGCACGACGAATGATACGGCGTAGCACGTAACCACGACCTTCATTCGATGGCATAACGCCGTCAGCAATAAGGAACGCACACGAACGAATGTGGTCAGCAACTACACGTAGTGATTTATCTTCTAAATCTTGAGCATCTGTTACTTTTGCAGCGGCTTTAATCAGCGCTTGGAACAGGTCAATCTCATAGTTTGAGTGCACACCTTGCATAATTGCAGAGATACGCTCAAGGCCCATGCCGGTATCAACCGACTGCATTGGCAGCGGCTCCATTGTGCCATCTGCATGACGGTTGTACTGCATGAATACTAAGTTCCAGATCTCAATGAAGCGATCACCGTCTTCTTCTGGTGAGCCCGGAGGTCCACCCCAAATGTGTTCGCCGTGGTCATAAAAGATTTCAGAGCAAGGACCACAAGGACCCGTGTCGCCCATTGACCAAAAGTTATCCGCCGTCGCAATACGGATGATCCTGTCTTCAGGAACACCAACTTGTTTTGACCAGATATCAAATGCTTCGTCGTCTTCATGGTAAACCGTGACTAGTAGCTTTTCTTTTGGCAGCTTGATCACATCCGTAAGGAAGCTCCAAGCAAATTTTATTGCGTCGGTTTTAAAATAGTCACCAAAGCTAAAGTTACCTAGCATTTCGAAGAAAGTGTGGTGCCTTGCGGTATAACCTACGTTTTCAAGGTCATTATGTTTACCACCAGCACGAACACAGCGCTGTGAACTGGTTGCTCGCGTATAAGGGCGTTTTTCCGCACCCAAGAAGGCATCTTTAAACTGCACCATACCAGCGTTGGTGAACAGTAAGGTGGCATCATTACCCGGAATTAACGAGCTTGAAGGCACCACTTGGTGCTGTTGTTTAGCAAAGAAATCTAAGAAGCTTTGCCTGATTTGTGCGGTAGTCATATGCTGCATGTGATCATTCACCCTTTATTTCTTCTTGCTCTGCTGCAGTCATTGCAGCTTCAATTGCAAAATCTATTTCATCAAAACTAAAGCCACGATAACTCATGTAACGTACGCGCTTAGTTTTTTCTTTATATTCTATCGGTTGTGCGCAAAGACCGTACTTTTTTTCATAGGTTTTTGCGGCTTGCATGTACCAATCAATTTCGCGCTCAGCGATTAGCGTATGCAAAGTCTCTCGACTCACACCCTTTTGCCCTGCATCCATTAATACACGCTTTTCTCCAAGTCCTTTTGCAATCTGGCGGTTTAAAAAGCTCTCTGCATAGCGGTCATCATTAACGTAATCGAGCGACTTTAGCCAAGATACCAATTGCTCCGCGACTGCCGCTGTAGCCCCTTTTTGCAGTAGCTTTTGCGTCAATCCAGACTCAGAGTACTCTTGTCTCGACAATAACCAAACCGCATAGTTTTTTAGCTTTTTAACTTCTTGTTCATCCATCAGGCGTCAAAGCGTCCTGAGTCAGACTGAGAGATGTTAGCATTTTCATCATTTTCCTTCTTTTCAACGATAATTGGCATAAACATCGCTTGAAAAGAAACAAAAAAGCCTATCATGGCGACCGGCATGATAATAATCGCCGGGATCATCGACAGCGGTATAGACGCGATGATAAGCGCTGCGACGACTAAGCCGTAAATACTCAGCGCAGCCATATTATGATAAAAAGCGGCAAGCGAGCACTTCATCGCGTGAAAAATACGTTTTTCACCTTGGAAAAACACCTGTGGCACGACAAAAGCGAAGGCCATCATAATGACCGATTGTGCAATCACAAATACGGCAACTTCGGCAAAACTAATATTGCTCGCGATAAGTCCGATAAGTTCATTCGGATCGGTATTTGGGCCAACACTCTCCAGCGCAGTCGCCACATCACTGAATAGCACACCGGCAACCATAGTCAGCAACAGCGCACCTGCCATTTGATAAATACCAACTCGGAACAAGTGTAATCGGCGGCCTTTTGCTGCAAAAGGCTCAAAAATATCAGCTAACTTTATTGGTTTATTGATCTGTTTATTGATAACTGCAAGGTAGAAGCCAGCGCTTAAAAACGGACCAGACAAGGCAGCGATGATATGAAAAATAGGTGCGAACAGGGGTAATAGGCTTACTACCGCCATGAAAATGTACATCAGCATGAAAGTCAAAGGCTGGGTTTTGAAAATTGCCCACCCGGCTTTTAGCCACTGCACGCCCATGCTTGCTTTGAATGTTCTAATTGGTGTCGACATAGTCCACTTAATTTAAGCTATAACGTCTTTGATTATACTGATTACCGCGTCGAGTGAAAAGGCATGAAAAGCGGATTTGTCAGCGCTTTTTAGCATATTTGAAACAAATACTGACGGTTACCATAACCTATGTTGGACATCTTAAGTTTGAGAGAGTTGTAATGAGAATAGTATGTTTGATATGACAAGCCAACCGAAGCACTTATCTAGTCGGCTTGTTGTAGTAAGCATATACGCTTCGGCTAATCAGCTTTTGATATCTTTTTGATATCCAGCATGTGGGCACCGTGTTGGATCTTGGTTTTTAGATACTGTTCATTACCAGAAACCCCAGCCTTAACATGCGCCTGAGTGCCAACTACCTCATCGACAGTAATACCCGCATTTCTCAACGCCTTCAGCTTTCTTGGGTTATTCGTCATTAACTTAACGTGGTTTAATCCGAGCGCCTGAAGCATCAACACGGCATCAGAAAAATCTCTTAAGTCATCTTCAAAGCCGAGGTGGTTGTTTGCCTCGTAGGTGTTCATCCCTTGAGATTGCAATACATAAGCATCGATTTTATTGTACAAGCCAATGCCACGACCTTCTTGGCGCAAATATAACAAAATGCCGCCTTGTTTATGCATCGCCTCAATACATTCATTTAACTGTTCGCCACAATCACAACGAGAAGAATGAAAGACATCGCCGGTTAAGCACTCAGAGTGCATACGAATTAGGGGAATTTGCTGCTGACTGTCTGCGCTATTAAATACCAGCGCAACATGTTCCTGGCCATCTTTTAGCCCTGAAAAAGAAACTATTTCTGCAGGGATATTACTATGCTGCCCTACATTCAGCCCGACTCTCGCTCTTACTTCTGCCACGTCTTAATCTTGCCTAATGTGATAATATAACAATATGCTACCATACATGGGATATGGTGTCTCTAAGTTCATTATACAAGGCCAAGGCGGACATCGCATTGGTAAATGTCAAAATTCGAACTAGGCTATATAAAAAGGAAAGCGAAAACATTTATAACTCATGCGCTCTGTTTTTATCTGCCTACTATTTTTAACCACATTCAGCTACGGCTCTGACATTGATTTCAGTGGCTTTGCTACGCTCAAGGCGGTTAAAACAGACTCCCATACCGCCAAAATCAGAGAATCCATCTCACATCCGCACGGTGTGGAAAAAGATGAGCTCGACTTTTCATTTTCTTCTTTGGGCCTACAGGCAGAGTGGCATGCAAATGATAATGTAGAGTTTGTTGGGCAACTGCTATTAAAAGAGCAACACGATGACCGAGTCAACAATGCAATAAAACTGGCTTTTCTACGCTACAACCTAAATTCGAACTGGCAATTTCGTGCCGGACGCACCGGGTTAGACCTATTTTTGATGACTGAATATCGGGATATTGGCTATTCAATGGATATGGAACATCCGCCTGTCGAGTTTTATTCTATTATTCCTCACCAAAACCTAGATGGCGTTGACTTGCAGTATCGCGCACCGCTTGATCAGGGCATCGCCAGCATCAAAGCATATTGGGGCCGCTCCGAATCGCCTATCTACAGCGATTATAAGTTTTTTTGGAATGTAGAACTTAAATCTATCTTGGGTGTAGCGGTACAGTACGAAACGTTAAATTGGCTGTTTAGAGCCAACTATACAACAACAAAAGCAGCTAATGAGCATGAACAGCAAAAGCAGTTACGTGAGGCTCTCGCGCAAGTTCCTCTACAAGTTTGGCCAACCAAAAATGAGCTTATCGACTCTCTTTATATTATCGACAAGCGCTTCACCTATAGCGCACTCAGTATGAGATATGATGATTCGAAGTGGTTGGTACAAAGTGAATTATCGCTGACGGATTCAAATTCCAGCGTGCTCAACCGCCTCAAAGCAGCTTATATCACACTAGGCAAGCGCTTCGATTTAAACACTTTGTCTTTCACCTACTCAGTTGCCAAGTCCGATAATGAGCCAAGTGTAGAACCCGGTCCGCTCGTCCCATTACCTGAATTAATACAAATATACGAAGCTGCTTCCATGCACTCTGGTTTTTATCAACTGGATCAGCATAGCACCTCACTAACGTGGCGACGCGAATTGAGCCCGACGTTAGCACTAAAGTTCAATTGGAAGCATACATCAGCGGACCATTTGCCCAGCGCTTTTTACCTTCACGATACTGAGCAATTTAGTGATCCCGACCTTTCTTTTAACACCTTCACACTTAGCTTTAATTGGGTGTTCTGATGAAAAGGTTACTTACTGCTGTTTTCTTCCTGATTTCTTACCCAATTTCAGCAACAGCTGATATTGCCGTCATAGTTAACAAAGACAACCCCATCGAGTCAATATCGCAGCGCCAACTCATCGACATGTACATGGGAAAATACGTTGCCTTTCCCAACGGCGATATGGCCGTGACCTATGACTACGAAAAATCACACCCTTTAAGAGGTCCTTTTTTCTTGGCACTGACAGGACGCAATGAAAGCCAAATCAATGCTTATTGGTCAAGAATAAAGTTCAGCGGCAAAGTTTCTCCCCCACAGTCATTTTCCTCACCGTCGACTATACTTGAAAATATCAGAAATACGCCAAATGCAATCGGCTATGTTCCAGCAGACTTTGTGACGGGTGATGTGAAGGTAATTTATCAAATCGATGACTAAATATGGGCTGATCGTGCGGCTAGCACTCGTGCTTGTTGTCTCGACTTTTATTTTTTCAATGCTTTACGCTAAGTTATATCACGACCATATTGTTGAGCGTGAACTTCGGCGTTCTAATACTATTATTGGGCAAATTGGCCAAACCGTGTCGTCGTCTTCCTCTATTGCCACTTATCTCAATGACAAAGACCTTGCTGTAGAAGTTATTAATGGCCTAGTCAGTAACGACGTTATCTCTTCGGCCGCAATAAAAAGTGAGGATAAGTGGCTCGCTCAAAGTGTAGGATTTAAATCGCAAAATGCGACCATTATTTCGCTTAATCATCCGTTTTTATTGAGTGAAATTGTTGGTGAGATCTATATTCAACCAAATTCCGTTTTTATCGAGCAAAGTGCTAGAGATATCGCCCGTTCAAGTGTTCAAACTTTGTTGGTTGTCATCATCCCAATCTTAGTCATCTTCACCGTTGTTACACATTTTATAGTTACAAAACCCCTGAGTAACTTAAGTAGTCAAATTGCTAGGGTTATTCCTGGAACACCATTGGATTTAGTCGTGCCTAGGGGGCATGAATCAAGTGAAATTGGTGATATTGCGAGCAATACCAATCAACTTATTGCTAAAACCGCTTCCATGTTCGAGCAAGAGCGCCAACTGCGAGCTGATATTGAAATACTTGAGAAGCGCTTTAGGCTGATGTTTGAGCGCTCCTCTTCTCCCACCCTACTGGTAAAAGACAAAGGTGAAGTGATCTTAGCTAATGATGCCGCTTGTGATTTGCTGGCAGGCATGGCAATTGACCTTGATGAATATTTTCCCGAAAGTTTTGGTCGCTACTGCAAAACTCCGGATATTCTCTACACCTTTACGGAGCATACCTTGGAGCTTAACCAGCCAACTCAGTCAGAGTTTGAGTTTATTAACCCCATGACCGAACAACCTGTTTGGCTGAGTGTCATCATGCTTAGAGTGGAAAGTAGCGGGCAATTCTATTTACAGGTGTTTTTATCAGATATCACGCTTAGAAAAACTGTGTTTCAAGAACTCAATAAAAAGGCTAACCGCGATAAGCTAACAGGCCTCTACAATCGCCATGGTACTGAAATCAAGATCAACGAGTGGTTAGATAACGAAACTCCGTTTAGCTTATTTATTATTGATTTAGATGAGTTTAAACCAATCAATGATATTTATGGCCATAACGCCGGTGACGCTATGTTAAAACACATCGCCACTCAAATTAGTGCTCAGGTGAGAGAACAAGACGTGGTTTGTCGTTGGGGAGGTGATGAGTTTTTGATTGCCTTGCACTGCGCTAAAAATGAAAAATTGCAGCGCATCGCTGAAAACCTGTTAGGGGCGATAAACACCGAGATGATTTGGCAAACGTCAGAAGGGAAATTACTTCCACTGCGAGTTGGTGCGAGCATAGGTATTGCAAGCTACCCAAGAGACGCGGTTGAGCTAAGCCAATTAATCGAATGTGCCGATGTCGCCATGTATACGGTTAAAAAAGACAAGAAAAACGCCTTTCAATTTTACTCGTTAAGCGCTTAGTTATACCGCTCAAGTTAGCACGACAGTCCACCAGCACACCTAATCCTCTTTTATCTACTGAAAGTGGCTTATCTGCTGCATTGCCTCTTGAATATATTCAAAGTTTGGCTCTTGCTCAGATGGCTTGTTAGTTTCATCGAGCATCTCATAAGTTCCCATGGGCGAGACTTCAACAATTTGCTGCTTACTCACAATCGCATATTTATTGTAGCTACTGAGTAATAGCCAGTTTCTCTTTTTAACTGTTCCGGTTAAGTTATAACCCGTACTATAATCTTCAGGTGTGTTTTTGACCCCTAAGTACTCATTCATCAAGATCGGTATTTACAACATTTATGGTAATTAAGATTGAGCAAAGAGAGTTGATAAGAACCAACCAGCCGAACTGGTGAAACCGATGACGCAATAGCACAGTTCAAAGTGTTCCTTTAATAGAAAATTTGACTGTTATATTACCGTTCTGACACATTAGTGTCACATTAAAAATTGTGAAAAAGTTTAACGCCGAAACAAGCCGCTTTGTTAGTACTGTTTCAATATCGTTTCTTTATAGTTTTCTGCTTTTATTTCAACTTGATACTTGCTAGCCAGTGAATCCAGCTCTGCTTGCCACATCGCCAAATCATCCATCGTTATGGTGTTGTCATCCAATTGCCATAGCTGACGAGATCCCGCATAGCTATACTGAATCGCCGTCATCGCGTCCACATCCCCCTGCTGCGCAGCCTGTTTTAACTTCGCCATTTTACGGGTGATTTTGTTCAATGATTGCTTTAAGTCCCACACATAACTGACTTCAGTCATAAAGGGATGCGCTTTATGCTTTTTGAGCACGAGCCCAATGACGATGCAGGTCACTACTACACCAGTTAAATTCCAATGAAAATGGCTACCATCTACATCAGGAAATAATTGGATCAATAACTGAGCAATCCCTAAACTACCGAGCGCTAGCGCCACAACGCAAGCAATAATTACTTGATTTAAATGTTTGCGATAACGCGCTTTATTGATCTCAACTAACTTCATAACTACCTATGATCACGAAAAATTAAATAATGTGCTCTGCTTTTCGTGCATTGTAATCCATGGCCTGTAGCCAAACCAAGATACATATCAAAAAAATCTAAAAACTTTCACCCCGTTTCAGTTACCCAAACGTTTTATATACGAAAACAATATAACAGGGATAAAATCATGACGACATTAGCCACTCTTCAACAGCCTAATTCAGCAATTCCAAAACTCGCACTATCGCTTGTTGGCGCAGTTATTATTACTTTTGCCACCTTTGGCTTTATGCAAAACTTAGTTTCTCAGGAACTCACTCCCCCCATTGTCGACATAGAAGTATTTGATCTTACTATTGCAACGGATAGAGAGGACTCTCCAGTCGAAGAAAAAAGGGTAATGCCAGAACCACCAAAACCAATAACGGCCCCAGTTAGACCGACTGAAAATATCGTTGATACAGGAGATAATCTACAAATTAGTAGCGAGACACCTAGCGTAGATTTAGGTAAGTTTACTAACACCATGACGCTGCAATTCTCCACCGATGGGCAAGCGACTCCACTTGTTAGAAGCAACCCTAACTATCCGCCCGCGGCTGCTAGAGATGGAGTGGAAGGCTGGGTAGAAATGGAGTTTGCCATTTCTCCACAAGGCGAAGTGATTGATGTTAAAGTGACGAATGCGGAGCCTAAAAGAGTATTTGATCAGGCTGCTGTCAGAGCACTAAGGAAATGGAAGTATAGACCACTTATTGTTGATGGAAAGCCGCAGCCGCAATACGCTCAGCGCGTTGTATTAGAGTTTACACTGGAACAATAACAGCCATTGATACGTAATCAATTTGAGCCGCTGAGTCACGAAGTAAACTTCTTAATTTAACCTGAGGCTTGGATAAGGAATGAGCTAACTCATTGTTTTTAATACCACATTAAATTATCCCCTTATCTAGCCTGACAGTTTTAGGGATAATAAGGCGAATTTATGCACCAATAGCTGGCTATTGGAAGTGAATTCAACGCAGTTAGCGCTAAAA
The DNA here is from genome assembly GCF_022347905.1 of Pseudoalteromonas sp. Of11M-6. Classification (NCBI taxonomy): domain Bacteria; kingdom Pseudomonadati; phylum Pseudomonadota; class Gammaproteobacteria; order Alteromonadales; family Pseudoalteromonadaceae; genus Pseudoalteromonas; species Pseudoalteromonas sp. Of11M-6. The sequence goes on from NZ_JAKRFW010000019.1 coordinate 65,652, forward strand.
CTGGCTGCTAGAAAGGCATTAATTATCCGAAGCTCAGGTTAATTTAGCTTATTGATATTAGGGTCTGTTGACCCTTGAGACTTAGGATTGCCTATGCTGAGTAGCTTGAAAATGTGGCGTGCTCGCGCCACCAGCAACGTAGAAGATCCGCTTTATGAATATGCGACGACGGGTAAAGTAAAATACCTAGAGCAAGTCATTGAGCGCTATCAAGGTGATTTATTTCACTTTCTAAAAACACAAACACAGGCGGCGTCGGCAGAAGATATATGTCAAAAAACATGGCTAAAAGTCATCGAAAAGAAAAGCGCTTATCGACAACAGGGTCACCCCAAGGCTTACTTGTTTCACATTGCACGTAACTTGCTAATCGATTCAATCAGAGCGTCAGGTAAACTCTCTGAGTTGACAGATAGTAAAGTAGGTATGACCAACTCCAATGAGTTCACAAAAACATCGGAGGAACAGTGGCTATACCAGCAAATTGCTACACTTCCTTTATTACAAAAAGAGGCGCTAAGCTTGCAGTTAGAAGGGTTCAGCTTAGCTGAAATAGCACAAATTGTAGGGGCCACACAAGAGACTGTAAAAACTCGAATTAGATACGCAAAAGAGACTCTAAAGTCTCAAGTGGGTGAAGATCATGAGTAATTTAGACAAATTTGACGCCAAGTTAAAAGCGGCTTACCAAGCTAACAAGCAGGAAAAACCGTTAACTTTGGCTACTCGCATCAAGGTGCGACTAGTTAGCTTTGCCCATCATTATTTGGGTCGTATAGAAACTTGGCAGTGGAGCGCGGTTACTTGTTCAGTCGCTTTACTTTTCACCTTATGGTATCAAAATCAACATTTTGATATTGATAAAGAATATAACTCAAATGCTCATTTAGTCAGTTATGGAGATTTTCAACACATCGAAACGCATGAGCTACAGCAAGGCCAGTATCTTGCCCGTATAGATGAACAGAAAAAAGTGCTGGATGCTAGATTTGAGGCTGCGCAACAACAAGTTCAAGAACAGCGTTACGGTCGACTCGTTGCAATTAACGATGATGCTTGGTTAATTGAAGAGTGTAATACCCATACCCTCATCGAGTTAAAGCAAAGCCTACTTAGCGTGATGCCACAGCCAAAAACTAGTGTTATCAATTTTAATACGCCAGTTATGCTAGCACTGTCGACCGCCAACAACGGACAAATTATTGCTATTGAAAGTACGGGGCAAAACCAAGTTTTGGCTTGCCCCTAACTGGCGCTTACTCTTAAATCATAATAAGGCTGGCAATAAAGAAGCAGATAATTGCTAATACCCCGCCCACCAATGCATAAGGCAACTGGGTTTTAACATGAGTCAGTAAGTCACATCCAGATGCCAGTGCCGATACCGCACTGGTATCAGAGATAGGCGAGCAGTGATCACCAAATATTCCGCCACTTAAGATAGCACCAAGCACAAGCGACGGTGGCAGGCCTAGCGATTGAATAAGTGGCACACCAATAGGTATTAATATGGCGAAGGTGCCCCATGATGTACCAGTCGTAAATGACATGATTGCACCAGTAATAAAGAGTACAGGCACTATCAAGTAAATAGGCAAATAGTCACCAACTAAAGACGCAACAAAAGTCCCTGTTCCTAACTCTTTTAGACTTGCACCTAAGGTCAAAGAGAGTAACACAATACTTACCAATGGCAGCAGTTCTCCCATTCCCTTAAACCCAACATCCATTAGCTCGTGATGACTAAATCTCTTGCCGGTTAAAAGCAGCAAGTATGCAACCGTTGAAGCTAAGAGTGTGGCATAAAGTACTGATTTAGAGCCACTACCATTTGCCAATACACCATTGCCTGTCCAAAACATAAATCCAAGCATACTTACAATCAGCGTTAATAAAGGGATCAGCATATAACGCGACTTGGTAGCACTCGGCCCACTACTTATTTCAGCCGTATGGTGTTTTAACTCTTGTTCCGCAGCCTTCATCGGTCCATGAGCTTTATCAAAGACAATCGTATAGAGAACAATTAACAGCGCGATAATCGCATAAAAGTTAAACGCGACACTACCCCATAAAATACTCACTGCTGACTGCTCAAGTTCGTAGTTACTCAGCAGCCCAAGCACATAAGCTCCCCAGCCATTAAGTAAAATCAAAATACATACAGGAGCACTAGTACTATCGATGATATAAGCCAAACGAGCCCGACTCATTTTGAACCTGTCAAATAGCCCCCTCGCAACAATACCAGAAGTTAGTACACTCATATTTGATTCGATAAACACAGCCGTGCCAGTCAACATGGTCAGTAAGCCAACCTGACGCTTACTCTTAGCGACGCCTCGATTAAGCAGCATATTCACCGTTGCAGCAACCCCACCTGACTCTCGGATGAAGGCGAGCAATGCACCGATCACAATGCTAAAAATCAAGATCCGGCTGTTACCTGCCGATGTCGCAACCTCAATAACACGTTCGATACTGCCTACAAATGTGCCAGCAACTAGCGACTGCTGGCCATGTACAGCCAATAAAAATTCGGAAGAAACTAACGCTAAAATCAAAGCGATAATCACTTCTTTACGCCAAAACACGACTGCAATCGCAATCAAAGGTGGCAAAATCGAGTACCAAGCCATATAGTTTAGTCTATAAATTCAAAACACTTAGCTTAAGTTAAGCGGTTTAAAACACCAAGTCTTTGCGACTAAATTAAATTTAAGTCAACATTTAACCCCAATACTGGTACAATGAGTGTGTTTTGTGCAATGATATTCCTTTTTGGTCTATCGTAACGTTCCAATTGAACCTATAATATGGACAGATTAATTTAGTTCGGATTGAGTATCGTATGTCTACATTTGTCAAAATAAAAGCACTTCGTCCATCACTCTCAAATAGTGAAGCAAAGCTTGCTGACTTTACCTTGAACTCGGGCGATAAAATCCGTGCGCTTTCCTCCGTTGAGCTGGCACGCGAAGCCGGTGTCAGCCAATCTAGCGTCGTAAAATTTGCCCAAAAGCTGGGGTATAAAGGATTTCCAGCATTTAAACTTGCCGTCGTTGATGCGCTCAACGAGCAAACAGATACCAGCGCAGCAATTGATGAGTTAATTTCCAGTAATGACTCCATCGAGTTAATCGCAGATAAATTACAACTAAAACAGCAAAATGTTATTTCCGAAACTCGAAAACTTAACTCAGCAAAACAGTTTGAGAACGCAATTCAGTTGGTGAAAAACGCACGAAAAGTCATCGTATGTGCACTTGGTAGTACCTTCACTATGGCCCAAGATCTAACTTGGAAACTCCAAAAGCTTGGTATTCCGGCAATTGCTCAGGTCGATGAAATCAGTGCCTCTAGCTTTATTGCAACGATGGGAAAAGACGATCTTTTTATTGTGATCAGCAATACAGGAACCAGCAAGAGCTTGCTAACCTTGACTAATCAAGCTCTGGATAATGGCTGTAAATGTCTTGCCATTTCACGTTATGGTAGCCACTCACTCGCGGAAATGGCAGATGCGATACTGTATTGCATCAATGAAGGGGAGCCACTTAAGCATTCAGGTATGCTGTCTCGTACTTCTCAAGCCTACCTTATTGATGTTTTATTCACTGCACTCGCGCAATCTAACCTGCATTGGCAAAAACGTGTGGATAAGGCCAATGAAAACATGCAAGTATTGCGTAGCGAGTAAGACTTAAGCCACTCACGGCAGACTCGTGCTGCCGTTTACCTCTAGCAAAAACCCGTTACAGTCTCGGGTATAATAAATACTTTTTCCGCTGCTTTAAAAAATCTTGTACATCCTGCTGCCACAGTTTCCTCAGCTCTGATGCCGATTGGCCAGATTCAATGGCTTTGCGGACTTTGTCCGTGCCTGCAAGCTTATCGAGAAAACCGGGGGACTGAAAAAACGCTTTATTCTCGTGTTTGAACTGTGCGTATGCAGCAACAAACCAAGTTAGATCAAAACCTCGTACATTGCTGTTTCTTAAATCCTGCCCAAACGCAGTCACACCATTTAATTTAGGATTGGAAGCCGCACCTAGTACTGGTCGGGGAGTGAACTGAAACTCACCCAACTTAGGGTCTGGATAGCCAAAAACTTGAAAGGGAAAATCCGTTCCACGACCAACAGAAATAGGTGTCGCTTCAAAAAAGCACAAAGATGGATACAAGTAGATTGCTTGTTGGTTTGGCAGGTTAGGACTTGGTGGGATCGGCAATCTGTATTCGGTGGTACCGCTATAATTTCGCATTGGAAATACACGTAACTGTGGCGCTTTTAGCGAGGTTAACCACCCTTCTCCTTTAATCATAGCCGCAAGTTCGCCAACGGTCATGCCATGCAATACGGGAATGGGATGCATACCAACAAAAGATTGAAATGGGTTTTCTAATAATGGGCCATCAACATATGCGATATTTGGGTTTGGCCTATCAAAAACCCAAAATTCAATATTTGCATCGGCTGCAGCTTCCATCGCGAGGTGCATAGTGCTGATATAAGTATAAAAGCGTAACCCCACATCTTGAATATCAAAAATAAGCACATCGATATCTTTGAGCTGCTCAGGCCTTGGCTTTTTATTACTACCATAAAGCGAAATGATTGGTAGCCCAGTTTTCACATCTGTTGCATCATCTACTTTAGCACCCGCATCATAATTACCACGAAAACCATGTTCCGGTGCAAAGACCTTTTTAACATCCACTTCTTTATTCAGTAAGTAATCAACTAGATGTTGGTCCTCAATGCGGGATGTTTGGTTTACGATTAATCCGACGCGCTTACCTTTTAACACAGGTAAATACTCTTCTGCGCGCTCAGCACCTAATGTAAGCGCTTCAACAGTTAAAGGAACACAACAAAAAACAAGTAGTAATAAAATTCTGAGTGATTGAAACATATAACGCTTTCTCTAAATAAATACGCGATTAGGGTATCAGTCAGAAAAAAAATGAAAAGTATTTCGGGAGTTTAATCATGCAGTAGTGAATCTCTGAGCGTCGTCGTCTTCAACTTTCATAAAAGATCGCAGGGTAAACCTGCTCCTACATGGATATTAGACACAAAAAACCGACTTTCGTCGACTTGTTTGTCTCTTTATTTCACCACTTGAGGAAAAGTGGCGAACGCAGGACGTGTGTTGTGGAGAGTGAACCTCCTAGCGCCATCATATTCAACTTTCGTAAAAGATCGCAGGGTAAACCTGCTCCTACACGATACATTTAAGCACAAAAAAACCGACTTTCGTCGGCTTGTTTATCTCTTTATTTCACCACTTGAGG
>NZ_JAKRFW010000020.1:0-68892 GCF_022347905.1 Pseudoalteromonas sp. Of11M-6
AGAACACATGAGAGCCTTGGTAACTTGCCTCCGGCGATTTACCGCACTAAGTTGGAAAACTCCAGTTTAGAGGTGTGCCATTAAAGGGGAAGTGGACATGTCCGCCTGCTCACGGGCCTCGAATACCTGAATAAAACAAATTCACATACTGTCTGACGAAAACACCGAATGACTCCGAGCATTAAGAAGAAGCTCAAGCGGCGCAATGCGATAGAGCCAATCATCGAACACGCAAAACACGGGTGGTAACCTGGCTCTTAACCGCTCAAAAGGAAAGCTCGGTGATAGGCTTAACACAGTGCTGCAGACGTAGGCCAAAACTGCCGTAAAATTTTAGCCCAATAGCGGCTTTTTTATGCCTTTTTTTATCAGTTATTAGCTGCGCGAAGCGCTAATTTTGGATAAAGATAATACTAATTCTGGATTTATTTGGTTCGGCAAACCTAAGCATTAAATCGTCAACATTCAGGAACGACCACTTAGGTTTTTTCATAATTTAAAATATGAAAACCGATATTGACATTTAACACAACCATTAAAATAAAAGATATGACTTGGGAAGTTACACTGTTTAATTCACAACAAACTTTAGCGTTAAATAACACCCGACAAAAACTAAATTACAAAACCACAATCAAAGTAAAAACTTATAAAAACAATCAACATTACTTACTAAAAAGCCAATTATTTATATAATAATTACATCCGAACTTACACAAAAAACACTACCATTTAACTCTTGAATTTTATTAGACATTTGACCCTTGCTCTAGCCAAACGAAATGATTTTTCGAAGGACCCCATCTCACCTCTTCAACAACCCCTCTACAACTAACATAAAAAACTTAACTAAGACTAGGCTAATTTATAACCTATCTTGGGGTAAGCTAACTGCATCAGTATCTACCGAGTACAACGATTAGTTTTAAACCATTTAAAACTGGATAGTATAAAACAATTCAACTCCCCTAATCCTTCAACCCTTTAAAAACAAAATAAAAAATAACTAAACCAGATAAGGCTATATAATAATCAACAGCTTGAAGGCTACCTACTTCATCAACCCTTTTACTCAAGAAAACAAAAACACTATATAAAACCAAGGAAAGAAATGAATAATCACCACTCTTTTTTCTATAAATTAAGCCATGAAAACAAACCAAACTTAATAATACACCAGGCAAAAAGAATACTAAATCACCAAATTTAGGTTGATGAACACCAACCATGACACTTTGTATCATTGCAACAAAGAAAACAAAAAAAATACTATTGATTACAAAAATTGATACTTTAATACTCATTTTTTCTCTCTCAAAAAGATAAAAATAAAGGGGAAGAAGTTCTCCCCCATTCTATTTTATGAATAAATAGCTAATAATCCACCAGTAATTGCACCACCTGCGGTACCAATTGCAGCTGCCGTCGCCACATTCCCCCAAGTTAATGCAACGGGGATAAATAGAAATGCAAATCCACCATTAACTTGCTGTACTTGACCCATTGATAATGTATTCATTCAATTACTCCTTTTTTAATTTTTAATTTTTAATTTTTAATTTTTAATTTTTAATTGCATTATAAGTTGCAATACCAGATATAATAGCAGAAAAAGCTGCAACTTCACCATAAACAGCAATGGCAAAGAATAAAGGTACAGCGCCACCATTTACTTCTTTAATTTGATATTTTTTTATTTCTTTCATTTTAACATCCATAAAAATTTAAATTTAGCTAAAAACCATATTCAACATATTTTAAGAATAAATAGCTAATAATCCACCAGTAATTGCACCACCGGCAGCACCAACAGCTGCAGCCGTTGCTACATTACCCCAAGTCAAAGCGACTGGAATAAATAAGAATGCAAATCCACCATTAACATGTTTAACTTGTTCCATTGACAATGTATTCATTTTATTATTCCTTATTTTTTGAATCCACTTCTAACAGCATTATAGGTAGCAATTCCTGAAACAATAGCAGAAAAAGCTGCAACCTCACCATAAACAGCAACGGCAAAAAACAGAGGTACAACCCCTCCATTAACTTCCTGAATTTCACATTTATTAATTTCTTTCATTTTTTTCTCGCATTTATTAAAAATTAAATTACCTCACCACCATAAATACTAGGTAGCATTTCTATATAAGGGAAAATTAAAAACTCACCCTGAAACAAAATTTAATTCAAAACAAAACAACAGTCAAATATATAGAAAAAAATAAAACCTTATAAAACAACAAGAAGTAGAAATATAATAAATACATAACCTTTAACACCTCTACTTAACAAATAAAACCATTAAAGAACACAAAAAAAGCATAAGAACCGTAATTTTACTATTGTAAATATTAAGAAAAAATCAAAAGACAACAAAGACATTGGAAATCTAATAGCAAAATAAAATCACAACCATTAAAAACTTAACAACTTATAAAACAGTCAACCCAAATGTTTTTCATTAAACAAAAACTTCAAAGCAAAAAAAGAAACAGCATAACAAAACGAATAAAGAGAAACATCTAAAAACAACAACCAGAAATTAAAATCATCACTAAAAAAAGAAAACTCCCAATTAAAATATGACACAACTAAAACATACATAATCGCTGATACCACTATCAACATTTCAAACTCCAAAAGTTCATCAATAGTAAATAAAACCCCATAAAAGGGGTTTTTAGTTTCATCTTAAAAATAAGTCGTGATATCGATAGGCCCTAAGCATGGGTCTGAAGGATAAAACGGCCCTTGATACCTTGGCGCTGTTGTAGGCAGGGAAGTACTGCCGCCATAAATTTTTTCTAATTGATATGTTAATTCAATCATTTCTCGTACCTTTTGATTAGTTTTGTTCATTTTATTTTCCTTATTACCTCAAGCTCCCGAGTGAGAGTGATTACTCGAAATCGTTTACTAGCTCAGAACAAATTCTCCACCAGCAGAAGTATCTGTATAAGGCTCATTTTCAATATTTAACTTACACACAGGTGCTTGTGTTGATTCACCCATAGGCATTTTCCTAGCCTCATAAATATCCTTATCCACCTCAACAGCTTCACCATATCGAAGCTCGATCACACGATCAGCACTGGCTATGGTTTCAGGGCGGTGAGCGATAATGATACGAGTTATATCTAAAGACTTAACTGCAGTATTAACTGCATATTCAAGCTTGGTATCAAGATTACTCGTAGCCTCATCCATAAATAAAATTTTAGGTTTGCGATATAACGCACGAGCTAATAGTAGGCGCTGAATTTGACCACCAGATAGTGCAGCTCCCATGTCACCAACCAGCGTGTTATAACCCATAGTCATATTAGCAATATCTTTATCTATAGCTGCAACCTGAGCAGCCCACTCTACTTGCTTCATATCTAACTGCGGATCAAAAAATGAGATGTTATCGGCTATTGATCCAGATAGTAGCTGATCATCTTGCATAACTCCGGCTATTTGAGAGCGATAGCTACCTAAACCTAATTGACGAATATCTTGATTATCAACCAACACCTTTCCATCATCAGGCTCAAAAAGTCCAAGCATAATTTTTGCGAGCGTTGTTTTACCACAACCAGAAGGGCCTATTATTGCAACAGATTCACCAGCTTCAATTTGCAAATTAAGTGATTTAAAAATAGGTGCGTCTTTTTGATTATATTTATAGGCAATATTTTGTAGCTCAATCTTTCCCGTTAATGGAGAGCCTGATATTTTTCGCTCAATATCTTGTTCTTTATCTGTGAGTGTAATATCACCTAAGCGATTGAAGTGCAGGTTCAGCATTTTAAATTCAATGGCTTTCTCAACAAGACCTGCCATTTTTTCTACGAACTGTCTTTTATATGCCATAAAGGCAAATAACATCCCTACCGTTAGGTCGCCATCCATCACTAATAAAGCAGCAAAATAGATAACCAGTACGTTTTCAACGCCAAAAATAACTTTATTTACTGCTTCATACCCGATATTTAAATGTCCAACGCGTATACCTGCGTTCAGACTATCCGCATATTTATTATGCCAAACACTTTGTCTTTGTACTTCACGACCAAATAGCTTTATCGTTTGTATTCCGCGAATGGTTTCCATGAAGTTAGATTGCTCTTTTGCAGAATTCACAATGACTTCTTCCGACATTTGCCTCAATGGTCGGTACATTGCAATTCTGAAAATGGCATATAACACAATGGCAACTAGCACTACTAAGCTCAATTTGGGGCTGTAAATAAAAATCATCACTAGTGTGGCAATTGCCATAATACCATCGATGATAACTTCAATTACTCCCTGAGTTAGTAGGTCTTTCACTTGTTGTAATGAGCCAAAACGCGAAACCACATCACCAATATGGCGCTTTTCAAAGTACTTTAAAGGTAAGCGTATTAAATGATAAAACAGGTTGGAGCCAAGCTGTATACTCATCAAGTTTCCAAAGTGTAATAGCAAAACACTCCGAACGGCACCAGTTATCATTTCAATTAGCATAAGAAGGCCAAAGCCTATCGCCAATATCGCGAGTAAGTTCTTGTCGTAGCTGAGCACAACTTCGTCGACAACTAACTGCATATAGTAAGGACTTGCAATCGCGAACGCCTGGAGTAATACCGATAAAATAAACACTTTACCAAGTGTTGATTTCATCCCAGTCACCTTGCTCCAAAAGTCAGATAACTTCAAGTTTACTCTCGTATCCTCAGAGCGAAACTCCTCTGTTGGATTTAGCTCTAAAGCAACACCAGTAAAATGCTTAGAAAACTCGCTTAATGTATATTTTCGTAAACCAACTCCAGGGTCATGTATTTCGACTCCGCGACTTGAAACTTTTTTTAATACCACAAAGTGGTTCATATCCCAATGTAAAATGCAGGGGGTCTTGAGCTTAGGTAGATGCTCTAAGTCTAGCCGCAGTGCTCTTGTGCTAAACTTTAACTTATCAGCAATCTGCATCAACTCTTCTAAATTTGCTCCTTTGAGCGATATTTCGTGTTCACGTCTAAGCGAAGTAAGATCGGTTTTATGACCATGGTATGCCGCTACCATAGCTAAGCTAGCTAAACCACATTCAGCGGCTTCAGTTTGCAAGATCACAGGTAGACGCTTATTGCCACTAAATCTCAATAAATGCATAGGATTTTCCATTACAACGCTCCTTTGATGCTGTAAATTGGTTCAAATAACCACTCAAATAATGAGCGACTATCAACCATAATGTCGGCTTCTAGTAACATTCCAGCTTGGAGCGGAACTGTCGCGCCATAGGCATTAGCAGACTGAGATTTAAGACTTACAACTACTTGATATACCGGTTCTCGCAAAGATACAGGGGCATTTGCTTCATTAGGTAATAAAATTGATTTAGAAACTGTATTAATATGCCCTTCATATATGCCAAAGCGCTGATATGGAAATGCTTGGTAACGGATCCGAGTAAGCTGCTCGGGTTTTACAAAGCCATAAGCTCTCGTTGGCACAAACAAAATAGCCTCCAACTCCGCATTATGCGGCAAGACAGTCATTATGGGAGTTTGTCCATTTGCAACCATCCCCGGTTTAACAAGTAGATTGCTAACTTTGCCATCCATTTGGCTCAGTATATTGTAGCTCTGCTGGCCTTGTGCTTGTCTGATTTGTTGGTTGATACTTGCGAGTTGTGACTGAAGGCTTACTTGTTTTTCTCGATGATCTATAGGTAACTGCGCTAGTTCATATTGAAGTTGACTCATCTGTTCTCTTTGACTGGATAGCCGCGACAACAGCTCTTCTTGCTGCTGAGTAATTGCTAATAAGTTGTCTTTTTGAGTCTTTAAGTCATTACCTGAGGCAAACCCCTTTGTGATAAGTGCTTCTGTATTTTTGACTCGCTCATCGCTAAGCGCTACTCGCTCGGATAGTAGTCGTAACTGGTTTTTAGCCTTTTCTAGCTGAATTGATAAACTTGCGATCTGAGACTCAAGTTTATCCTGATTCATATCTCTCAACTTTATTTGATTCGCAAGATTTTCTTGCAATAGCTGCTTTTGCTTTTCCAACTCAGTGACAATCGCGGCATTCATGTCTGCACCAGAAGTCAGTACCCGCTCCATACGAATCGTTGCGAGCACTTCACCTTTCTTAACAGACTGACCTTCTTCTACCAGGACTCTATCAACTACCCCTGTGCCGAGCGGATAAATTTTGCTAACCCCCTGAGTTGGTCTTAGGTAACCAGAAACCACTTCTTTTCTGTGGTACTCTCCTAGGAATAAATAAGCGCAACCTATAACTACGATAAGTACAATTACACCTAGTATCCAGTTGAATGACATATGAGTCGCGAGGGTAACTTCACCATCTAGTTTATGCCCTTGATGTAATAACGCTTCTTTTCTGAATAAGTCAGACATTATGCCACCTTATTGTCAGGCAACGCTGCAGAGTTAAAAATTCTCCATTCGTCGTTATCACGCGTCATCATGTGAACGTTGCTTGATACCTGAACAACTTCATTACCTTCAATTGTCGCTTCAAACCTTAAGCTATCTCGCACAATTAATAGGTCAGGTTGCTTTGAGATAAGCTCAACACCTTGTAATGAAAGTTTGAACTTAAATTGCTGTCTCATACCAGAAAACTGCTGATAATTTGCTTCAATAAGTGGAGAGTTACTACAATAAAATTGCGCTAAGTTATCTAACTCACCATTACATATTAGTTCGTAGTAATTATTAAAGTATTCTTCTAACGTCATTTTTAGTGCCTATTCAAACTAATAAAGTGGTTTGATAATGCCTATAGTTCACTTACATTTCAAACAAGCAAAAAAAACAAAAATAACCATAACTAACAACAAGTTGACTCAAAGCATTATGAAAGGATATGGATATTATTTGATAATATTAGGGTTGTTTTGAAGGCTAGTCGGCAGACGTATTACATGGTGCAAGCGCTAAATAAACTGGTTTTCCACTTAAGCTTGAGTGCATGTTTATTTCATCTTCACTTGATTTCCAAAAAAATATATTCGATCGAGTGTGATAAAACTGAACCGCAAAACCAGTACTTTCATCATCTGTACAAATAAAATAATCTACAGAGATGTCAGGGTACGTATTGGACTGTTCAAATATCATGTACCCGTAACTTGCATTGGGTGTGATCTTGAGTATTCTCTTGCCAGTAGTGAGTTGAGGCGTATCTTTAAGCGCGTACTGTATGATTCCGCTGGAGTGTGAAAAGAAAGGCTTAAAATGGCTATCAGTCGAGAGGTACTCAAATAGTACCTCTTCCTTATGAACGGGTCCTTGTTCAATTTGATTGCGTATTGACTTCACTCCCCCTCCGGCCAAAATGTATTCCACTGGCTGAGGGATAAAAGTTAACTCTTTAATAAGTATAACATTGGTTAAAAGCCAAACAGCACGCATCAATCGAGCGACCCTTTTAGCTTACATAAAATGCTTTGTGGTTTTATCGTCCATACCACAGGCCATGCTGTCCTGATTACACATCACGCTGTAGGTCAATAGCTCCTTTACTATTTCATTAGTACCAGCACCATTAACGCTAGATGCTTGTGATTTAGTTAGTTGCTTTAGTTGCTTTTTTTTAATTGAAAGTTTCATTTTTTTATTCCGTTTTATTGTAGAGCAAGGTCTAGCATAGCGATAAATCAAAAACTTGCTATTAGCAAAACCTTAGGAAAGCTAATTTGAATATTAGGATAAGTATCTCAATAAGTTTGACTGGATAAATTAGATCCCCTAGACTAAGTTTTCCTTATTACATCTGCATTTCTCGCATATGTACCAGCCCGAGGCACCGCCATGCTCTCGGGCTTTTTTATTTGTTCTCAAAGACCGTGATTGCATTTTGCTTACGTGTGATAGCAAAAGTTAGATAACTGCCATCATTATCGATTAGCCTCATATTTAACAGATTTCCTTGTTCACTAGGATCGTAGGACTTTAGTTCATTTTGCGATAAAGCTTCGGGGTCAAACTCCATTAGCTTTTTACCGTCAAAGTAAATTAACTCTGCTCCAAATAATGTAAAGTTGGGGAAAAATGGTTCAACGTAGGTGCTTTGCCCAGTAAATGCTCCCTCTTCGAGATCGTATAACCGTACCTCTCTGAAAAAATTCTGCGTAATACACTTTGACTCTGTAAAGCAGGTAAACCAAAGAACATCTCTTATCGGCAGTAGGCGTTGCTTTCCAGTCATACTGTCTATAAGAAGCGCTCTATTTATCTTGCCCTTTTGTACCACTACAGCTATCTGAGAATCATTAGACGCTTCAATCTCAACCACTTTCTCATCAAATGAGAATTCATTGACTAACTTACCAGTGAGGTCAAACACCTTGATATCTTTATCTAATCTTATATAAATTAATGAGTTACTTTTATTCACCTTAACCCGATAAGCAAACTCATCTAACTGTACTTGGCGAATAACACGGCCTTGCTTGTCTAAAAAACTAAGTAAATGCTCATTAATATGATCAACATTGGAAATAACAACAAATTGATCCATATTTTCCAATGCTGCGGCATCTCTGGCCCCTGCAATATCCAGCTGCTTGACAAGATCTTTTGAATACAGTGTAGTTACCACTTCAAAGTCTTTTTGTTGCGCCAAATATTTATCTTTTGCTACACGCCAAATATTCCTATACTCGACTGATGAGTTATTTTTGATGTTCTCAACTTCAACTCCCAGATCGATGTCAAATGCTTTGACACTTTGGGACAGTAAATCAAACCAATATAGCTGGTTATCAACAATCGTAAAGTTGTTTACGACTCCTGTAATGGTTGCTACCTGGACTAGGTTACTGCCTTCAACATCGGTATAAAAAACTTCTGTAAACTCACTTTGCATCCGTTTGAAATACACTCGTCCGTTACTGGAGTCATAATGCAGTAATTGATCGCCAAATGAACTTGCGTTTGGAGAAGATATTCTAAACTCAAGCTCTCTTTTTCTATCGAAAATATAAAGTGCAGCAGTATGGCTCTTTTCACGAAAGCCTAGCTTGTCATAGAGTAGATAACGATTATCAACTTCTAATAGGTTGCGAATTTGCTTATCACATCCCATTACTTTTTGCGCATCAGTTTCCTTCAAATAATCAATACGCCATATGGCACAAGCACCATCTGCAGTTTTCTCTCTGTAGAATAGGTGCGAAAGAGAAGTAGAAAAACCTAAAGGCTCTACACTGCTGTCAGGAAAAGTAAATTTCTTTGCATCATCGTGTTTCATCGAACGAACAACAATAGATTTACTCGTGTCAGATTCCGACAAATAAGCATAATAATTGCTGTCAGGGTGCAATATTAAATAACTGTAATATGCCTCTTGCCAAGTGATAGCTCGCTCCTCAAAACTATCAAATGAATGCTCTTTAAAAGCGCTGAGCGCTTGATTCTCATTTTTTTTAGCAGGGAGGAAATAAAGCATTGATAGCGTGATTGCTACAACAAGAAGCATTAAGCCAATAAGTATTGTGGAGTAATTTTTTTTAGATTTTTTAGTGGGTGGTGGGGTTACTTCTGGATTACTAGATTGGCCGCCATCTTCAAAAAGAACAATTTCTCTATCTACCGCTAAGCTATAACCTTTACGGTAGTGAGTCTTAATAATAACGCCTTTGAACTTTTCTGACTTTAGCAGTTTTCTGAGTTCAGAGATCGCTCTATTTATTGCGTTATCATCAACATAATGCTGACACCAAACGTCATCAATTAAGTCTTGTCTAGTTATAATCTGATCGATGTTAAGTAACAAATAGCAAAGAATCTTATAAAGCAGTGGCTCTAATTCTCTACTTTCGTCACCATCAGTGATTGTTTGCTTTTTGGGATCTAAAGTCCATTGAGCAAACTTAACAAATTGGACTGTTCTAGTGAAATTTACTTCTTTCATCACTTTTCCGTGCTTTACCTCATCCATGAAGCCTGCGAGTTTCCATTATCGAGAAGACAATACCTATTCTAAGATAACAAAGTTATTTTTCAATAAATACGAACAATTAAAGTAGCATAAAATATAACTTTACCAACCACATTTAACCTAAAACTTAACGTTAAAAACAATAAGTTCAAGGGAATACGCTCACTTATACCCATTACAAATACAAAAGACAATATCGAACCATTATTTCTTTTTTATCATGTAAAAAATGTTATTTTTCCTGGATATTTCAAAGTTCAGAGTACCAATAAAAAATAGAATATAAAAACAGAAAGTTACAGCCCATTCTATATAAAAAGAAGCAAGTGATGCTGTTCAATGCTTGAACAACTCTCGATACCTATTTGCATCGATGCATGCATAACAAATCTTCCTAGTATGGGAATGTCTATAAAGCTTTACACGTTGTCAGCTAGAAATAGTGTGAAGAAATAACTTAGCAGATCCGCTCTCACACCCGACTACTACCTCAGTATCTACGTACCGCAAGGCAAAATTAAGCCATTTAATTGATTTAAATGGCATGGTATATCCGCCCTAAAATTTAATGCAATGGCTCTAATAGCTAGATAGCAAGCCCTTAGCTCTTTACCTGTACGCATAAAAAAACCCACGCGATGCGTGGGTTTCCAATAACCAGATAGGTGGTTGCTTATTTGCGCAGCTGGCGAATAACGCGTAGTTGAGCAAGGGCTTCTTCTAGTTGTACTGCAGCTTGTTGGTAATCCAACTCACCGCTAGTACCAGAAGCCATTTGCGCTTGCGCTTCACGTTTAGCTTCTTCAGCAGCTTGCTCGTCAAGCTCTTCCGCACGAATAGCAACGTCCGCTAGAACAGTTACTGTTTGTGGTTGAACTTCAAGCGTACCGCCTGCAACGTAGATAACTTCTTCTGAGCTATCCGCTTTAACCAAACGTACCATACCAGGTTTTAGGCCAGTCAGTAGTGGCGCGTGGCCTGGATGAATACCAAGCTCGCCTTCACTACCTGTCACTTGGATAGTAGTCACAGCGCCAGAGAACAAGCTCTGCTCTGCACTTACTACATCAAGGTGTACTGTCATTGCCATAACAACCTCCTAATTACATGTTTTTAGCTTTATCGATCGCTTCGTCGATTGAGCCAACCATGTAGAATGCCTGCTCAGGCATATCATCGTAATCACCGTTTAGGATGCCCTTAAAGCCAGAGATTGTGTCTTTAAGAGATACGTATTTACCAGGAGCACCTGTAAATACCTCAGCAACGAAGAACGGCTGAGATAGGAAACGCTGGATCTTACGTGCACGAGATACAACTTGCTTATCTTCGTCAGATAGCTCGTCCATACCTAGAATTGCGATGATGTCTTTCAGCTCTTTATAACGCTGAAGAACTGTCTGAACGCCACGTGCTGTGTCGTAGTGCTCTTGACCGATAACTTGTGGGTCAAGCTGACGTGAAGTTGAATCTAGAGGGTCTACCGCAGGATAGATACCTAGAGACGCGATATCACGAGAAAGTACTACTGTCGCATCTAAGTGAGCAAACGTTGTTGCTGGAGATGGGTCAGTCAAGTCATCCGCAGGTACGTATACCGCTTGGATTGAAGTGATTGAACCTGTCTTAGTTGATGCGATACGCTCCTGTAGAACACCCATTTCTTCAGCTAGTGTAGGCTGGTAACCTACTGCTGAAGGCATACGACCTAGAAGTGCTGATACTTCAGTACCTGCTAGTGTATAACGGTAGATGTTATCTACGAAGAATAGTACGTCACGACCTTCGTCACGGAACTTCTCAGCCATTGTTAGACCAGTTAGTGCAACACGTAAACGGTTACCCGGTGGCTCGTTCATCTGACCATATACTAGAGATACTTTGTCTAGTACGTTTGAGTCATTCATCTCATGATAGAAGTCATTACCCTCACGAGTACGCTCACCAACACCTGCGAATACTGAGTAACCGCTGTGCTCGATTGCGATGTTACGGATAAGTTCCATCATGTTTACGGTTTTACCTACACCCGCACCACCGAATAGACCAACTTTACCACCTTTAGCGAATGGACATACAAGGTCGATAACCTTGATACCAGTCTCTAGAAGTTCAACTGAGCTGCTCTGCTCTTCGTATGATGGTGCTGCACGGTGAATAGACCAACGCTCTTCTTCACCGATAGGACCCGCTTCGTCAATCGCGTCACCAAGTACGTTCATGATACGACCTAGTGTTGCTGTACCAACTGGAACCTTAATTGGCTCAGCTGTACCTTGTACTGGAGTACCACGACGTAGACCGTCAGTACTACCTAGTGCGATACCACGTACCACACCGCCACCTAGCTGCTGTTGCACTTCTAGTGTCAAACCAGCTAAGTCGCCTTCTGTAACTTTTAGTGCGTCATATACGGCTGGCACGTTGTCTTGTGGAAACTCGATGTCCACAACGGCGCCGATAATTTGGACGACCTTACCTAAACTCATGTCTATTCCTCTTATTAAACTTTGCCGAAGCGTTACACGGCAGCCGAACCGCTCACAATCTCACTGATTTCTTGTGTGATTGCGGCTTGACGTGCCTTGTTGTATACCAGCTGTAGCTCATCAATCAGGCCACCTGCGTTATCAGTTGCGGCTTTCATCGCAACCATACGGGCAGCTTGCTCAGAGGCAGCATTCTCAACTACGCCTTGGTAAACCTGAGACTCAATAAAGCGCACAATAAGTGTCTCTAAAATCGCCTCTGGGCTTGGCTCATATAAGTAATCCCAAGCGTGAGCTGATACTTCTTCTTCAGCTTTTGGCAAAGGTAATAACTGATCGATAACAGGCTCTTGTTTCATTGTGTTGACAAACTTGTTGTACACAACGAATAAGCGGTCAATTTTGCCTTCTTCGTATGCATCTAGCATTACTTTTACAGGACCAATTACGTCCTGTATTGAAGGTGTATCTCCCAGCCCTGCCTTTTTGGCTTCAAGCGAACCACCAAAACGTTTAAAGAAACCAGCAGCTTTGCTACCTAGTGTTGCGAACGACGCCTCAACACCCTTTTCTTTCCACGCTTTCACGTCTTTCGCTACACGCTTAAACTCGTTTGAGTTTAAGCCACCACAAAGACCACGGTCTGTAGAGATAACGATATAACCAACTCGTTTCACATCACGTTCTTCTAGGAACGGGTGATGGAAATCAAGATTAGCCTGAGCAACACGACCGATCACTTTGCGTAAGTTTTCAGCGTATGGACGACTAGACGCTACGCGTTCTTGTGCCTTCTTCATTTTAGAAGCGGCAACCATCTCCATTGCGCTGGTGATCTTTTGAGTATTCTTGATACTCCCGATCTTGCTTTTTATCTCTTTTCCGCTGGCCATGACTCTCTCTCCGAATCTCGGTGAGTAGTTACCTACTCACCTTAATAACACATTACCAAGTTTGCGTAGACTTGAACTTCTCAAGAAGCTCTTTAAGCTGCGCTTCGATCTCGGCGTTGTAGTTACCAGTTTCATTGATTTGAGCCATTAGCTCTGCGTACTCGCTCTTAGCAAACGCGATTAGGCTTGCTTCGAAATCAAGGATCTTGTTGATTTCGATATCTTTTAGGAAGCCTTTCTCTACTGCAAATAGCGATAATGACATATCAGCAACAGACATCGGTGCGTACTGTTTCTGCTTCATTAGCTCTGTTACACGCTCACCGTGTTCAAGCTGTGCACGTGTTGCATCATCAAGGTCAGAAGCGAACTGAGAGAACGCCGCTAGTTCACGGTACTGAGCTAGCGCTAGACGGATACCACCACCTAGTTTCTTAACAATCTTAGTTTGAGCTGCACCACCTACACGAGATACCGAGATACCAGCGTTAACAGCTGGACGGATACCTGCGTTGAACAAGTCAGTTTCTAAGAAGATCTGACCGTCAGTGATTGAGATAACGTTGGTAGGTACGAATGCAGAAACGTCACCACCTTGAGTTTCAATGATTGGCAATGCCGTCAATGAACCTGTTTTACCTTTCACTTCACCATTAGTGAACTTCTCAACGTAGTCAGCGTTTACACGAGACGCACGCTCTAGAAGACGTGAGTGAAGATAGAAAACGTCACCTGGGTATGCTTCACGACCTGGTGGACGCTTAAGTAGTAGTGAGATTTGACGGTAAGCAACAGCTTGCTTAGACAAATCATCATATACGATTAGTGCATCTTCACCGCGGTCACGGAAGTATTCACCCATAGTACAACCAGAGAACGGCGCTAGGAATTGTAGCGCTGCAGATTCTGATGCAGAAGCAACTACTACGATAGTGTTTGCAAGTGCACCGTGCTCTTCTAGTTTACGTACTACGTTAGCAATTGTTGACGCTTTTTGACCAACCGCTACGTACACACACTTAACGCCTGTGTCTTTTTGGTTGATGATAGCATCGATTGCTAGTGCTGTTTTACCAGTCTGACGGTCACCGATCACAAGCTCACGCTGACCACGACCAACTGGGATCATCGCATCGATAGACTTATAACCAGTTTGTACTGGCTCATCTACTGATTGACGCTCGATTACGCCAGGTGCGATTTTTTCAACTGGTTCAAAACCATCGTTATCAACAGCGCCTTTACCGTCGATTGGCTCACCTAGCGTGTTAACAACACGACCTAGTAGGCCACGGCCTACTGGTACTTCAAGGATACGACCAGTTGATTTAACTTTTACGCCTTCTTTAAGGTCAGCGTATGGACCCATTACTACAGCACCTACTGAGTCACGCTCAAGGTTTAGTGCGATAGCATAACGGTTGCCAGGAAGCTCGATCATCTCACCCTGCATACAGTCAGCAAGACCGTGGATGCGGATGATACCGTCGGTAACAGATACGATAGTACCTTCGTTACGCGCTTCACTTACAACTTCAAACTGCTCAATGCGTTGCTTGATCAGTGCAGAAATTTCTGTGGAATTAAGTTGCATGCTCTTTTTCCCAATTACGATTGTAGCGACGTCGCAAGACGATCTAACTTGCCGCGAACAGAACCGTCAATTACGGTGTCACCGGCTTTAATCACTAGGCCACTTACAATGGCTTCGTCGATGCTACAATTCAGCTTAACTTTGCGTGCGAAACGTTTCTCAAGTGCCGCGACCAATTTTGCTTGCGTATCATCTGCAAGCACTGTTGCTGAAACCACATCTACTTCGATTTCTTTGTCATAGTCTGCTTTTAATTCTGCAAACAATTCTGCAACAGCTGGGATGGCGGCTAAACGCTCATTTTCGGCCATCAGCTTGATAAGATTTTGACCTTGTTCGTTGAGTTGCTCAGCACATAACTTGATAATGATTTCAGACTGCTGTGATTCAGTAGCAATGCTACCAAGTAGCGCCTGAACCTGCTCGTCGCTGGTAACTTGACCAGCGAAGAACAGCATTTCATTCCAAGCTTCAACTGTGCCTTTTTCAACGGCAAGTTCAAAAGCCGCTTTAGCGTATGGGCGAGCGATAGTAGTCAATTCAGACATGCTCATACCCTCCTACTTAAAGCTCAGCGACAAGTTTTTCAACGATGTCACTGTGTGTGGCTTGATTGATTTCACGCTCTAAAATCTTCTCAGCACCTGCGATAGAAAGTGCAGCGACTTGTGAACGCAGCTCTTCTTTCACACGGTTGCGCTCAGACTCAATTTCAGAGTGTCCCTGAGCAATGATTTTTTCACGCTCTTGCTGACCACGAGTAGTCTCTTCGTCAACAATTAGCGCAGCACGCTTCTTAGCTTGTTCGATGATTTCAGCCGCTTGTGCTTTCGCTTCTTTCAACTGTTCAGCACCTTGTGCACGTACGCGCCCAAGTTCTTTCTCAGCTTCATCAGATGCCGCTAAACCATCTTCAATTTTCTTCTGGCGAGCTTCAATTGCATCATTTAGCGGTGGCCATACATATTTCATACAGAAAAGTACGAATACCGTAAACGCAATTAATTCACCGATTAGAGTGAGGTTAATATCCACAACCACTCCTCCTTAAAATAGTAAACTGTTCAAAAATTAGAATTAAAGTACGAACAGGATTACCATTGCGATACCAACACCGATCATTGCTACAGCATCGATTAGACCAGCAAGGATGAACATTTTAACCTGTAGTGAAGGCGCAAGCTCAGGTTGACGAGCACAAGCTTCAAGGAATTTACCACCCATGTTACCGAAACCGATAGCTGTACCGATTGCACCAAAGCCGATTAGTAGAGCAACAGCGATAAACTTAAGGCCTAATACTAGTTCCATTTTTTTCTCCAAAGTTTCAATTGTAAATTAAAGTTAAAGTTAATTTTTTAAAAAATCTGTTAGTGGTTGTCTGAGCTTGCCATGCTTAGGTATACGATTGTCAGCATCATAAATACGAACGCTTGCAATACGATGACCAAAATATGGAATACCGCCCAAATAAAGTGCAGTGGTAACTGCATTAAACCAATCGTACCGATCAAGATGAAAATCAATTCACCCGCGTATAAGTTACCGAACAAACGCAGTGCCAATGAGAATGGCTTTGCAACAAGAGCAATGGTTTCAAGTAACAAGTTACACGGAATCAAGAACAACATACCAATCTTGTTCTTAGTACTAAACGGATGAAGTGTTAGCTCAGCAATAAAGCCACCGATACCTTTGATTTTGATTGAATAACCGATCATCAAAATAAACACACCGATAGCTAGTGCTGCGGTCATGTTCACGTCAGTGGTTGGTACAATTTTCATGTACACATCGTGTGAATCCATACCAAACGCTTGCTCACCAACAAAGCCGGCAAAAGCAGGTAAGAAATCAACAGGAATTAAGTCCATTAAGTTCATTAAGAACACCCAAACAAAGATAGTTAGGGCTAAAGGAGCGATCAGTGCGCTTTTGCCATGATACGTATCACGTACGTTGTTACCAACGAATTCAACGATCATCTCGATAAAGCACTGGAACTTACCAGGAACGCCTATAGTGGATTTTTTAGCGGCACTTCGGAAGATCCATAAGAAAATAAGACCTAAACCGATTGACCATGCGAGGGTATCTATATTCCATGCCCAGAAACCACTGTCCGCACATGCTTTATTGAAGGCAAGACCGGCATCGGTCGAGCACATCTTGGCATTGGTCAAGTGGTGCTGAATATGGCTCGATATAGTAACTTCTTCTGCAGCCATGTTTTATCCCAAAAGTTAATGATTAAAAAAAATCAGGACCAACCATTGTGTCAGCATCACGAGCATATACGCGCCAAAGAAAGGCAGCATCATTACTGAAAAATGCTTAAAAATCAGTGCAAAGAGCACAACAGTTAGCAAAAATTTTAATCCATTTCCTCGTTTTATCGAGGAATATACTTGATTTGCTTTGCTTGCACCCATAAATCGAAAGGCGTAAGCAGCAAATACAAAATTAGGGAGTACCAACACAGCGCCGCCAGCTAATGCTGAAACTCCGGCTTGTACTCCCCAACCTATAAAAACGATTACTGCAGCGACTAATGCTACGATACCCTGAATCAAAACACCTTGTAATGCGGCTCGCCTGTATGGACGGGCTAACGAATGAGTCACTTTATATTAACCTTAATGACGTTAAATTTTATCAGGGTATGAAAACTGGCGAAATTATACTTGTTTCTGCTTAATTTGCAACTTGACGAGGCGAAATGTGACGTTTTTTGGACGCCAAATAGGTCAAAATTTGTTAGGGAGGAAGGCTTAAATTAAAGCCTGTACAAGAGTGGCTATTTTTCCATCAAAGTTCTTAGTATTCTCGCTATTTCGCAGCATATCGGTGAGGAAATAGCGGCGCAAAATAAAGCACCGCATTCACGTATTAGTCAATTAGTTAAGTTTACCGTTATTCAGCTTCATTCATTTCAGAGTTAATACGCCCCAAAATACCATCAAGCTCATCCAAACTAGCATAGGAAATAACCAGCTTACCTTTGCCTTTTTGGTTATAGTTGATCTCAACTTTTGCGCCTAAGTTTTCCTGCAATTGCTGTTCAAGCAGCTTCACATCAGGATCTTTTTGCTTCGCTTCTTTTTTCTCAACAGGCTCTAAAATGGTGCGAACCAGTTTTTCGGTTTCTCTTACAGTTAATCCTTTGGCCACAGCAGTTCTTGCTGCTTCAGATTGCGCTTCACCAGTTAGGGCAAGTAAACAACGAGCATGACCCATTTCTATGTCGCCATGTTCCAACAAGATTTTTACATCATCGTTGAGATTGTTGAGACGAAGTAAATTGGTGACCGTTGTACGCGATTTACCCACCGCATCAGCAACCTGCTGATGCGTGAGTTCAAATTCATTAAGCAATCGATCTAGAGCAATTGCCTCTTCCATCGCATTGAGGTCTTCACGCTGAATGTTTTCAATAAGGGCAATAGCAACAGCCGCTTCATCCGGCACATCTTTGATTAAACAAGGAACGGTATCTTGCTTTGCCAGTTGTGCCGCACGCCAACGTCTCTCACCGGCAATAATTTCAAAGCTTTGCGTGGTAACTTTACGCACCACAATAGGCTGTAAAATCCCCTGTGAACGGATCGAACTCGCCAGTTCCTCAAGTGCCTGTTCAGACATATCTTTACGCGGCTGATATTTACCCGGCTTTAGCCACTCAATAGGTAATCGTTGTAACTCTTGTTCAACCGCCGATTCGGCAGGTGCTTCACTGACTGTTGCAACCGCTTCTTGTTGATTAGGCACAGGTGCCGCAGCACTTGGATTAGGATTAGGATTAGGTTTAGCTGAGCTGAGTAGGGCATCCAACCCTCGGCCTAAACCACGTTTTTTAACCGACATGTTCTTTTTATCCTCTTAGGCAACCGCAGCCGCTTGCTTTTCTTTGCGTCTTAGCATTTCACCCGCTAGCGCTAGATAAGCTTTCGCACCGCTTGATGCTCTATCATAATACATCGCAGGCGCTCCAAAACTTGGCGCCTCCGCTAATCGCACATTACGAGGGATCACAGTCCGGTACACTTTATCGCCAAAGTGTTGTTTTAACTGCTCAGATACGTCGTTAGCTAGACGATTACGCGGATCGTACATAGTGCGCAAAATGCCTTCAATTTGCAATCCTGGATTCACCAACTTACCGAGTTGGGTAATGGTGTCCATTAAAGCTGTTAATCCCTCCAGTGCATAATATTCACACTGCATCGGAACTAAAACCGCATCGGCGGCAGCCATGGCATTTACCGTTAGCATATTTAATGAAGGTGGACAGTCGATGAATATATACTCATATTTATCTTTTATCGTCTCAAGGGCGTTGCGTAGTCTCACTTCGCGCGCAAACAACTCCATCAGTTTGACTTCTGCCGCGGTTACATCCCCATTGGCTGCGATCAAATGATACTCACCACTGGTTTCTGTGGTGATCACTTGATCCATTGGCGCTTCTTCGATCAATAGATCATAAACCGTTGCGACATCGGCGTATTTATCAACACCACTGCCCATGGTTGCATTGCCTTGAGGATCGAGATCGATCAACAGAACTTTACGTTTAGTCGCCGCCATGGACGCGGCTAAATTCACCGCAGTGGTTGTTTTACCAACACCACCTTTTTGGTTTGCTATTGCAATGACTCTTGCCACATTGTCCTCGACAATTAATCTTTAGAAAGAATGATTAAATGGCGCTCACCTTCAAGCTTGGGCACCACTAAACTAATATCTTGCGATAAACTCACGCCGTTTGGTAGTTGTTCTAGCTCATCCGCAGGGTATTGACCCTTTAGTGCTAAGAATACACCTTGGTTATCGATTAAATGTGAACACCACTGGATCATATCTTGTAGTGATGCAAAAGCACGGCTGAGTACACCGTCTAATTTAACACTTGGCTGATATTCTTCAACTCGAGACTGCACTGGGGTAACATTCTCAATACCAAGCCCATGTTTTACCTGCATTAAAAATCGAACTCTTTTACCAAGGCTATCAAGAAGAACAAAATTGATGTCCGGTCTAGCTATCGCTAAAACCATACCCGGTAAACCCGGTCCGGTGCCAACATCAATATAGTTACTGCCCGTTAAGTGTGGCGCAACAACCAAAGAATCCATGATGTGTTTTACCATCATTTCTTTTGGGTCACGAACGGAAGTGAGGTTGTAGGCTTTGTTCCATTTATCCAGCAGCTGGACATATTCGACCAACTGCTGCTTTTGTTGTTCGCTGAGCTCGATAGAGGTATCAGCGAGTAATTCATTCAATTGTTCTAGTAACACAGTGTTCCACTGCTATTACGCCGACTTACGTAATAGCCCTTGCTTTTTCAGATACACTAATAATAGCGAAATAGCAGCAGGGGTGATACCAGAAATACGTGAAGCTTGGCCAATCGTTTGTGGACGAGCATCACTCAGCTTTGCCACAACCTCATTTGACAGGCCGCTTACCAGGCTATAATCAAACTCAGCAGGCAGTAATGCCTCTTCATGACGAAGCTGTTTATTAATCTCATCTTGTTGACGCGCAATGTAACCGGCGTACTTAGTTTGGATCTCAACCTGTTCAAGGGCTGGAATATTATCAAACTCAGATCCTAATCCTTCGATTGCCATCAGGTCGTGATAATTAACCTCTGGACGGCGGATCAGATCTTCAAGACTGGCTTCGCGTACCAGTGGTTTTTTCAATAATCCATTTACCGCTTCAAGTGCAGGGTGATCTTTATGGATCCAAGTATTGCGCAGACGCTGTGCTTCTTGTTCCATAACTTCAAGCTTGTCGTTGTATGCAGCCCAGCGTTCATCGTCAACTAAACCTAATTCGCGACCTTTTTCCGTTAGACGTAAATCCGCATTGTCTTCACGTAGTAACAAACGGTATTCAGCACGAGAGGTAAACATACGATAAGGTTCTTTTGTACCAAGCGTTGCTAAGTCGTCAATCAACACACCGGCATAAGCTTCATCACGGCGCGGTGTCCATGCTTCACGGCCTTGAACTTGAAGAGCTGCGTTCATACCCGCAATCAAACCTTGGGCACCAGCTTCTTCATAACCGGTTGTACCGTTTATTTGACCTGCAAAGAATAAGCCATTGATAAACTTAGTTTCTAATGATTGCTTAAGGTCACGGGGATCAAAGAAGTCGTACTCAATTGCATAACCAGGACGACAAATATGCGCATTCTCAAAGCCTTTAATAGAACGCACGATCTCCAGTTGGATATCAAATGGTAAGCTGGTGGAGATACCATTTGGATACAGCTCGTATGACGTTAAGCCTTCAGGTTCTACGAAGATCTGATGTTTTTCTTTATCAGCAAAACGCACAATTTTATCTTCGATGGAAGGACAGTAACGCGGACCAATCCCCTCAATCACGCCAGCATACATCGGCGAGCGATGTAAGTTATTACGGATCACATCATGGGTTTTTTCATTGGTATAGGTGATATAACAAGGGATCTGTTTTGGATGATCAGACACTTTGCCCATAAACGAGAAAACCGGAGTAGGGGTATCGCCTGGTTGCTCTTGCATCACTGAAAAATCAACCGTTCTTGCATCGATACGTGGTGGTGTACCCGTTTTTAGTCGATCAACTCTAAAAGGCATTTCACGTAAACGCTCAGCCAAAGCGATAGAAGGAGGATCGCCAGCACGGCCGCCTTTGAAGTTTTCTAAACCAATATGGATCTGGCCACCCAAGAAAGTACCAACCGTTAGCACCACTGAAGAAGCGCTAAAGCGTAAACCCATTTGAGTTACGACACCTTTGACCTGATCACCTTCAACAATCAGATCATCACAAGATTGTTGGAAGATCTTTAAGTTTTCTTGATGTTGCAAAATGTCTTGGATCGCCGCTTTATACAATGCGCGATCTGCCTGAGCACGAGTCGCTCGTACCGCAGGGCCTTTCGATGAATTAAGCGTTCGAAATTGGATCCCACCTTTGTCGATTGCTTTGGCCATTGCACCACCAAGCGCATCGATCTCTTTAACCAAATGACCTTTACCAATCCCACCAATAGCTGGGTTACACGACATTTGGCCTAAGGTATCCATATTGTGTGTTAACAATAAGGTATTCATACCCATACGTGCAGCTGCAAGTGCAGCTTCAGTGCCTGCGTGTCCACCACCAACAACGATGACATCAAAATGTTCATGATAAATCATTTACGGGATCCTACTTAAAACAACCGAGCAAATTTAGAAAGGATGCGTATTCTACCTAGAATTAACCAGAAGTGAAATGGTTAAACTTTGCACAACGCAAAAAAGAGATCACTTAAAATATATAAGGATCTTTTTAAAGATCTTTATTGATCTTACTACTACTGATCCTTTGATCTGTGAATAGTTTTGTATTCCTGTTTAGATCCAACTGCTTAACTAAGATCAATTGGTGTGAATTAGATCGGATCAATGGGCTTAAAACCTTTGATCAACTTGCCACTTTATTCACAGGGCTAGATCTGAATTATTTTATCCAATGGATAAGTAAGCGTAGATCAGCAGTTAGATCATAGGTTATCCACAATACGATCTAAAATAGACTGAATTTGTGAATAACTTCTGTGTATTTCAGTGTCGCGCCGTTAAGCGACACATTCAACAAACTTAGGTAACCAAGCAATAGCGGTATCTTCTGGTAGATCTGGGTGTAAAACATCGATCTTTTCTATGTCTAACAGCTGTGTTGCACCTTTTTCTTTAAGTAGATCAGCAAGATTAATAGCTGCATGATTAAAGGTGTCATAACTTGAATCACCAATTCCCACTACCGCAAAGCGTAACTGGCTTAGATCCGAGCTCGCTTTTAATGCTGATATAAAAGGTAATAAGTTTTCTGGATAGTCACCGGCCCCATAAGTTGATGTCACCACCAGCCAAAGTGCTTGCTGACAAGCTTCAAGCTCGGGTTTTTCATGCAAATTCACGGTATAACCTTGAGATTCAAGCGATTCCATTAGCTGTTCAGCAACGTATTCTGCTGATCCCATTTGGCTGCCTACAATAAGATCTAAAGTTTGCATTGTTACCCTTACCTAAGTCGTATTGCGCGCCATCTTAGCGTTTAACGTGAATATGTAAATAGGGCTTTGAGGTTATTGGATAAAAATATTTGCACAAATAGTGTGTAATTTTTAGTGTTTTTACTTATCTATATGAAATAAAAACAGAAAATAAAATATTCCCAAGCTTAACTCGGTGATTTATTTGTGGATAATCTATGGGATAGCTGAGCCTAAAAATACTTTTTAAGCCAAAGCGCATGCTTGAAACGGTAAGATCTCTGCTGTTTTTGAACAAATTTTGAGGTTGTGGATGAGGTGTTGTGGATAATGATCTAAAAGCTGGAAGTCGATCCAGTCTTTTAGATCTATATAGTTAGATCCATATAATAAAAGAATCTAAAAAAACGGTCAGATCTTGTGATTTATTTAGTTTGACAGCCAAGTTGTGCGGACTGATTGCTCAAATAAGAAGTCTACAGCATGTTCTTCGAGCAGCCTTCTGGTGGCTGATTCTTGTAGTGCTATCACATGATCGCTGAGAGCATTACCCGATGAAATACGTTTGACTCCTAACCCTACTAACGCCTGTTTATCACTAAACCCGGGCAACAGCATCACATTGACTGGAATTAAAAGCAGGGCTGTTAGGCGTTTTATCATCGTGGTGTTGGTTAAACCGGGAATAATTTACGAGAAGTAGTCATAGACAGATTGTCATGGAGAAAAATATTGCCCATCCAACGGACAGTAAACTACTAGAAAAATGCCGTGGCAAACTGGTTGGTTTCGCTAAGCAAGCCAGTATTCGGCTTAGGCAAAGTTATGAACGAATTGGCCTAAGATCGCGCAAAAAGTAGCGCTGTGCCAATGCTAAACAATTTAAACGCATGATGAAAACACTGGGAAACTATCTCAGACGGGTGATGAAAGGTATCTTGAGGAAAAGCACCGAGCAGCCAAGTCGGGAGTTTATCCATGCCCTACAACAACACAAGCGGCTGTTAAAGCAAGAAAAACGAGTAAAAATAAACTCTATAACCTGCATGAGCCGGGTGTTCAATGTATCGCCAAGGGAAAAAGCGCAAAGCCATATGAGTTGAGTATCGCGACAATATTGAAAGAGCAGTTTGTAGTTTGCTTGCATGCAATGCATGGCAGCCCCTATGACGGCGACACGTTATGAGAAACGTTGAGAATAGTAGAAAACGTCACAGATAAAAGGCGATACAGCTGTTTTGTAGATAGGGGTTATCGAGGAATGCGTTATGATGTGTATATTGCAGGGCAAAAGCGCAGGTAGGCCAAAGCTGCCGTAAAATTCTAGCCCAACTGCGGCTTTTTTATGCCTAGATTTAATATTAGTTATTAGCAGCGAAAGCGCTACGTAATAACGGAATTGTCGATAAAATTAATGCCCAGTCTGGATTGATTGAATTCGGCTAGTCTAAGCATTAAAACGTCAATATTCAGGAGCGACGAAGTAACTCATGCTAATAGCTTGATTTCACAGTCACTCTAGCTGAAGTTATAACAGTTGATAAGGGGTATGACAGTAATGATTTTAGAAACCAACTTGAAAAGTTAAGCTGCCAAGAAAAGGAAGCTGCAAGGTGGGCAATGAGGGTATAGATTGATGTATATCCAAATATCACCATTTTCTTGGGTGATTTATGGTCAAAGGTTAATAGGCTCTAGGATTAAAGAAATGAAAATCATAGAAGTTCGTTTTTATCTATGGCCTTTAAATCAGAAAAAGGTTCGAGTAATCGATTAAAAATATATACTAACATAAGGATAATTAAGATTGCGGCTGTTGAACCAAATTTGTCAGCGATAACAGAGTGAAATGTGGTTTTAAACAAGAAAGAAAGCAAAAAACAGATGACTACAGTCCATAATATACTTGGTTGAAGTGTAAAACCGCAGCAGGGACAATAAATGAACTTCTCAGAAATTAACTTCATCCTTATTACCATTGAAATTTCAGTTTTGCAGTTTGAACAACTTCGGACAAATATTTTCATGATATTCACATTTTATATAATTTAAATTATATGATTGAAGCGAAATGCTTCAATCATATAGTACGAAATGGCCCTGAATTCAGATAATAAGTGCACCAATCAAGGTTTAATAGTGGTAAGAGATCAACTACTTGTTGGTTATAGCTTGTTTGACTTATTACTTCCCAATACAAAATGAGCTAAAGATCTTGCCCAGCAAGTCGTCGGAGGTGAATTCACCAGTGATCTCATTGAGGTATTGCTGGGTAAGGCGCAGCTCTTCTGCCAAAATTTCACCGGCAATATGCATTTCTAGCTGAGTTTGACCTATTTCTAGGTGCTCAGCAGCGCGCTCTAGGGCGTCTAAGTGACGACGGCGAGCCATAAAGCCACCTTCAGTTGCACCAGTAAATCCAATACAGGCTTTTAGGTGTTCCCTCAATAAATCAATGCCTTGAATATCTTTAGCACTTAGACGGATAAGGGTATGGCCATCACTCGTTGTTGCGCCAACCGCTTCACCGCTTAAATCGACTTTATTGCGGATCACGGTAATTTCCATGCCTTGTGGTAATTGCTCGATAAAATCAGGCCAGATCTTCGCAGGATCGGTTTCGTGGGTTTCGGTGCCATCCACCATAAATAGTACGTGATCAGCGCCGCGGATCTCTTCCCAAGCACGCTCAATACCTATTTGTTCTACTTTGTCTGGACTATCACGAAGTCCTGCGGTGTCGATAATATGAAGCGGCATGCCATCAATATGAATATGTTCACGTAGTACGTCTCGTGTGGTACCTGCGATGTCTGTAACAATCGCGGCTTCACGGCCTGCTAAGGCATTAAGTAGTGAAGATTTTCCGGCATTAGGGCGGCCAGCAATCACCACGCGCATGCCTTCACGCATAATGCTGCCTTGCTTGGCTTGTTTACGCACTTCTGCGAGTTGCTGAATAATGGCTTCTAGGTCACCCGAGACTTTACCATCGGAAAGAAAGTCGATTTCTTCGTCGGGGAAGTCAATTGCGGCTTCTACGTACATGCGCAGATGAATTACTTTCTCAACCAAAGTATTGATATGTTTAGAAAAGTCACCTTGTAGTGAATGTAGTGCACTTTTTGCAGCTTGCTCGCTGGTGGCGTTGATCAAGTCTGCGATAGCTTCTGCTTGCGTTAAGTCTAGCTTGTCGTTCATAAAAGCACGTTCTGAGAACTCACCAGGCTTTGCCAAGCGCACTTGCTCAATTTTGCTGATTTCCTTTAACAGCATATCAAGTACCACTGGGCCACCGTGGCCTTGTAACTCAAGGACATCTTCACCGGTGAATGAGTTCGGCCCTTGGAAGAACAATGCAATACCTTGGTCTAGTTGTTCACCTGCTAGGGTATTGAATGGCAGGTATTCGGCATAGCGAGTTTTTGGGCATTTACCTAAGATTTGCTCGGCAACTGCTCGGGCTTTACACCCTGAAACTCGAATAATACCAACGCCACCGCGACCCGGTGCGGTAGCCTGTGCTGCTATGGTGTCTTGTGCGATCATGATGACTCTTTAGACTGTCTGGTTAATAGCCATAATTGTACAGCAATTGATATATCTCAGGTATAGCTGGTGGGTAATATCTGAGTATGCTCATTGTGTTTTGGGTGGTTGATGACCTTAATGATACGGTTATGCGCTTTTGTCAGGTATAATTATGGTCACAGTTTTTACTGTTCTTACTAGCAAAGGTTGTATAAGGGAAACTAACGCTGTGCTGCACTTTCTTCAATTCCGCTTCGATCCAAATGTCTCGTGTTTATATCGTGATGCTGAGCAAGTGCCACTGAGGCCGAGAGTCGCGCAGCTGTTGGCTTATTTTTTAGCCCATCCAAATCAGATTGTTACACGTGAAACATTGCTCAGCACGTTGTGGCAACACGGTGAGTTTAGAGAAGCTGCACTAACACAAAGTATCACTGAGCTAAGACAAGCCCTCAAAGATAACGCCCAGCAACCCACCTTTATTAAAACCATACCACAGCAAGGTTATCAGTGGATTTGTCCTGTTGAGAGCCGCACATTTAGCACATTCAAACTCACTACAACAATAAAAGCGATGCTTGTCGTTGGCGCTGGCGCTGTTGCGTTAAGTGGAGTCGCAGCGAGTGTTTACCTCGTTTCTAGTTCAGCACCCGTTGTCACTCGTATACAAGCTGAGCAAGACTCGTTAATCATTGTGCCAATGGTGAATGAGACAGGTGTACAAGCCAATGCGTGGTGGGGTTATGCGCTTGAAGCAGCATTGAGACAACATTTACAGTCTCATTATCAATTAGTACCGCGAAGTCAATATCCTGAGCTTGCAGAGAATAGTGCGATTAATCAGCTCACGCTTTCACTAAAGCCGATACAACAGCGTTTTTTACTCAGTGTTACTTATGGAGATAAGCAAAGCGAGATAATTGTTGAACAGTTAGATGAGAGCTTTGAAGCGATTGCAACAGAGGTTATTGCGCAGTTAGCGCTAGGTGTTGACACTAAAACCGCCAAAAAATCATCCCTAAATCTAGCAATGAATGACTATTACCGCGGTGTACAAGCATTAAATGAACAGGGACCTCAACTAGCAAAGGCATATTTTGAGGCGGCTGTGGCACAAATGCCAGAACATCTAGAAAGTCAGTTGGAGCTTGCGCAAATTTGTTGGCAGCTCGGTGATATTGATTCTGCCACCCGTCGATTCGAACAGATTTCACTAAGTTCAGCTTCAATCGCGACTCGTGCTCGCTACCACCTCTATTACGGAGAGTTTTTCAAGGCACAAGGCTTACATCAGCAAGCGTTGCAGCAAGCTCAGCTTGCACTCGATGCTGCTGAGCAAAGCCAGCAAGTTGAATTGATTGCGATGGCATATCAACTCAAAGCAGATGCTTTTTGGGTGTTACAACGTTGGGATGAATACCAGCAAGCGATGAGTTCAGCGCATGTTTTGATAGGTAGTCGATCGTTTGCCTATAGCGAAGCACAGCGGAGTTTCTATCTTGCCAATCCACCAGCGGCTGGTCCCGCTGAAAAAACGTTACTGAACTTAGAGAAGAGTAAACCTGTGCTCGCGCAAGCCATTGCCTATTATGAGCAAACAGAGCAGACCATGAATCTAATAAAAGCTTTGTTTGCTTATGGTCAAAATTACTTAGTGCCAGTGGTTGAAAGTGAGCCTAGTTTATTAAAAGCCCTCGCTTTAGCTCAGAAAAATGGATATCGATATTTAGAAAAGCAAATACTCACTTACCTAGGATTCTACTATATTCAGCTACATCAGGGAGAAAAGGCGCTACGGTATTTAAAAGACATTAACGGCGAGCCGCGTTTTATTCCAAGCTATGAGCAACAGCAATTACTGATTGGCATGGCGCATATGGATATCGCATTGCAAACGGGTGATACGGATGCAATGCAAAGTGCAATTACGCAATATCAAATGCTGTTAGAAAGCGATTATATTTCTTCGGTGACGCGTGCCAACGTTAAATTGTTACTGGGTTGGACTTGGATCAAAGCGGGCAAGCTCGAATTAGCAGAGCCTTTGACGATTGAAGCAATGCAAGACTATCAAACGTTACAGCTACAAGAAGTTGAGACCTATGCGCTCTATACGCAAATGTATATCCACCTTTTGAGAAACGAGCCTCAACAAGCGCTTGAAATCATTACTGCACATCAACATACCAATTCACATCTTTTGTTGCTTTACGGTGTTGTTGCGGCTGATATGTTAAAAGAAGAAGCGCTGCAAAAACGCTTTTCAGATAAATTGGCCGGACTCGAAAACAGCCAATTATTACAGCAACAGTTGCTGCAAATACGCCAGCAAAGCAGCATCGATAAGCATTTTATAGCTGAACTTATCGATGCCCCTTACAGCGTCTATTGTCAGAGTAAATGGACGATAAATTAGGCTCTAGTCTATGTTGGGTGGCTGATTACCGCGATAAACGACTTCACCGTGTTTGTCTTGTACCACCCAGTAAGGTAGCTCTCTAATCTCAAACTGGCTAAATACTTCGTTGTGGTGATCGAACACAATATCGTGTTTGACCTCAAAGCGTTGTTGGTAGTCTCGAGCACTTTGTTCTTCCACATAAAAGGGCTTAATCACAGTAACGACTGGATACGCACTCGAGTCAGCGAGTTGATTGTTTTGCTTTATTCTCATTTCACAGGCAGGAATATGTTGAAACGGACACAAGCTATCGCTGAAAAATAACACTCTATATTGACTGTTTATCGTCGCTATCGAAAATGGCGCACCGGTGAGTGTTTGCAATGGGATCTGTGTTTCTTTCTCTGTGCTTGGTGCACTGTTAGTCATCAACAACTCTCGTTTGATAACTTTGTCGTCTTTAACGACAACACGAGCAGGTGTTTGCCTTACTGCAAACCGTTGCATCAACTGGTTTTGCTTATCAATAGCTAACTCAGCATAGCTTGGATAGGCCGTTTTAAATTGCGCTAAGCTTGCCTCATCAATATTGATATCGGGCTGTAGCAATCTCCTTGGTGCTAGTGGCGTTGGTAGAGTCGTGGGTTGTACATACTCATCCCAAATATTAATAAACACATACTCTTGCGTGTTGGCGTGCGCAAACACGCTGAAACACACAGCGGCGAACATAAGTAAGGCTTTAATTGATGACATTAGTTTGCTCCTTGGAGTGTGCTCAGATGTTGTTGCAGCTCATCTGTAAACAATGCGCTGCGATAGATTTCTTTGCCGTTTTCATCAATGAGGATGTGTTGTGGCGTGCCTAACACTTGAAACTGCTGAGTTATCTTGCCACTACCATCAAATACCGTTGGAAACTGGTAATCATGTTTATCAAGGTAAGTTTGCACGCCTTTTTTCGACTGATTGAAGCCAATATTGACGGCGATAACCTGATAGTGGTTATTGGCTTGCTGAAAGCTTTGCTCAAGCAGTGGCATTTCTTCCACACAGTAGGAGCACCACGTTGCCCAAAACTTCAAGTAAGTGACTTTGCCTTGACTGGTTACGGCATTGTTTGCAAGCGTATTGGCGGTCAGTACGGGATAGTCCTTTGCTGCAGACATTGTGCTGAGTAACATAAAGAGTGAATAAAAAATGATTTTTTTCATGGTGGTTCCTTTGCGTTTTATAGCCAACTTTTGCCAGCTTGAATAAGAAAATATTGCGCCATCGCGACTAAGATAAGTGCGGTTGCTGTAGTGATGTGATTTAGCCAAGCTCCAGATTTTGGTAATGTATGCAAAAAGCGCGTGCTTAGCCCTGCTAGCAGTAATAGGGTGCTCATACCGAGCGCAAAACTAAACAGCAGCGCGCCTCCTAATAGAGGTTGCTGGGCATTAGCAACGAAGAGCAATAAGCCGCCTAGAATTGGAGACGTACAAGGAGCCGCAACAAGAGCGCTGGCCATGCCCATTAGAAGAGGTGCTGGTGAGCCTGTTGCAATCGTATTTGGCAAGCGTGGCAGCGAGATTAAGCCTTTTGATACCGCAGCAAAGTAGAGTAATAGATTAGCAAAAATAAGCAGCACCCAAGGGTTTGTTGCTACTTGGCCAAAGAAGCTACCGGTTAATGCTGCAATAAATCCAAGCGCGGCGTATACAGCTGCAAAGCCTAGCGCATACAAAATAGGAGCAAGGCGAATATGGCGTTGTTGGCTAAGAGTCGCAACAGTTATGGGAAGTATGGGATATACGCAGGGCGTAAAGCTGGTGAGTACACCTACTAAGAGTGCAATAGGCACTAACCACCAATCAGTTTCGGCACTGGAGAGTGCCTGTAGTAACGTAGATTCAAGCATCGTCTTCTCTTTGCATTTTTTAACTGCAAAAGAGCATGACGGATAGCCCAGATTTGACCTATCAAATCGTCATAAAATCGCTATCAAATTTTATCAAGCGTTTGCTTTTATTTGATATTTTAATTGTTATGAGTTTAAAAGAAAAAGTGCTTGTTGCTCGTTGTGTTTATAAGATAAGGTAAGTTACCTAGTTTAGGTAACTTAAAATTATGCGTAAAGGGAGATATTATGAATAGACTAACACTAGCGGTTGTATCTGCAGCATTTGCGGTATCTGGTTCTGCACTAAGTGGTGAGAATGTAAAACCAGACTATGACCCTACAAAATATTGTTATTTTGCCGATCAGGCATATTCTAAGGGATCGGTAGAAAAGCAAAATAACAAATGGAAAGTCTGTGTTGACGGCGGTCCAAATGGTGAGCTCCAGTGGATTGATCAATAACGACAACTTCATATGATACGCAAATAAAAAACGCCAGCTGTGAAGCTGGCGTTTTTTATTCAAGGTGTACGAGCGTTAACCGCGTACTTTCATGCCTTTTTTCTCCATGCCACGGTAGATGATAAGCATCTGAGCGATAGAGATAAGGTTTGAAACCAACCAGTAAAGTACCAGACCTGATGGGAACCAAATAAAGAAGATTGAGAACACGACTGGCATGTAAGTCATCATCTTTTGTTGCATTGGGTCTGTAACTGTCATTGGCTGTAGTTTTTGGGTTAGGAACATACTTGCGCCAAATAGCACTGGTAGTACGTAGTACGGGTCCATTGATGATAGATCCGTTAGCCACAACATAAACTCAGCATGACGTAGTTCCGTTGATTCAAGGAATACGTAGAACAAGGCTAGGAAGATTGGCATTTGTAGTAGTAGTGGGAAACAGCCACCCATTGGGTTCACTTTTTCCTTACGGTACATTTCCATCATCGCTTGGCCGAACTTTTGGCGGTCATCGCCATAACGCTCTTTTAGTGCCTGCATTTTAGGCTGTAGCATGCGCATCTTAGCCATTGAGGTATATTGCGCTTTAGTTAGTGGGTATAACGCCGTTTTCACAATCAAAGTAATAGCAATAATCGCCAGACCCCAGTTACCTAAAATACCGTAAAGGAACTTAAGCAGAGTCAGTAAAGGTTGTGAAATAAACCATAACCAGCCGTAGTCTACAGTGAGATCTAGGTCTTCTTGAATTGCTTCAAGCGCTTCTGTGTCTTTAGGACCCATGTAGTACACCGCATGGATAGTTGCCGTGCTATTTGCTTGAACATTGGTTGGCTCGCTCTTCATACCAACAATACCATTACCATTTCTAAGCGCGGTATAAATCGTATTATTGGTTTGCTGATCTGGCACCCATGCACTGACGAAGTAGTGCTGTAGGAAAGCAACGTAGCCGCCTTGGGTATTTTTATTCAGGTTCGCATCCGCCATATCAGAGAAGCTGTATTTCTCATAAGGTTCTTCAGCGGTACCATAGGCTGCGCCTAAGTAGGTCTGATCAACCATGCTGCCTTTATCTTGGCGTGTACGTTTGATTTGTGTGTATAGTTGTACTTGAACAGGTGATGAGGTGGTGTTGTTAACTTGGTATTCTAAGTCAACGTCATACTTACCTGCTTTAAATACATAAGTTTTTGTGTACTGTACACCTTTCTCATCAGTAAAAGTCAGTGGTACACGTAATGTATCGCCATTGAGCTCATATTGCTGTTGTGCCGACTCATAGACTGGGCGACCAGCTTTGTTCGCGTCAGGGCCGTTTAAACCAATTAAACCACTCTGTGAAACATACTGTTTGCCTTCAAATTCACCAAGTAACATGAAAGGCGTGTCGCTGCCATGGGTTTCTGCGTGTTGTAGTAAGCTGGCTTCAACGATGTCACCGCCTTTAGTATCAATTTTTACCGAAAGTACATCGGTAGTGATACTAATGACAGAACGTGTTGCCTGAGTTGCTACAACTGGGACATCGGATTGGCTTGATGCTGGTACATCAGCTTGCTCTTCTGTTGGGGTTGAGTTCGCCACTTGTTGTGTGACGGCACTGGTATCAGCTTGTGGCGGGTTTTGTTCTTGTGTCCACTCTTGGAACAGTAGGAACGAAACCAGCAACAAACCGATAAATAAAAACGTGCGTTGCGATTCCATAACAGCTCTTATTTCTCGTGTTGTTTAACTTTAGTCGACTTCACAGGTACAGGATCATCTCCACCTGCGCTCAAAGGGTGACATTTTAATATGCGTTTAACCGCTAACCAACTCCCTTTTGCAATTCCATGTAAATTAATTGCTTGAATTGCATAACTAGAACAGGTCGGGTTAAAACGACAATGAGGCCCGAGTAGGGGGCTAATCCATTGTTGATAACCGCGGATCAGCAATATAAGCAGGTGCTTGGGAAGCGAACAAACTGCTTTGAACTGATTTCTGATCTTGCTACGCCCTGAAGTTGAATTCATGGCTTTGTAGATATCAATTTCCTCAATTTACTGCTTCAACCTAAGTAGGCAAAAACAGACTATTTTTCCATTGATATAGCTGATTAAAAGGTGAGCTAACCTTACCTTAATTGGCGTAAAATTACTATGCTAGCAAGGGTAAATGCGCCGTAAAAAGGAAAGGCTAAAGCAGATTATTGCTTTTTCGCGTTAGCTTGAGGATTTTTTGAACGCTTGTGTTGAGGTTTTGGCTTAAAAGGTGGTTTAGGTGTACCTGGCTTACAACGTTCATTTATTTTGCGCCACATCTTAGTGAGCTGTTTAGTTAGCTCTTCATTAGATTGCTCGTCAACACCGGTTTTGACCATCAACACAATATCGATGTTATCAAGTTTATGACGATTTAATCGAAAGCTTTCTCTGGCAAGTCGTTTGATACGGTTTCGTTGACATGCTTTTTTGCAGCGTTTTTTAGCTACAGTTAAACCGAGTCTTGGATGACCAACATCATTTGGTTTTGCAAGTAGAGTAAAATAAGGCGTAGCAGCGCGAGCTGGCTCTTGAAATATGCGGGAGTAATGCGAGGGAGTTAACAGACGTAACTCCCTGCTAAAGCTAAAGTCTTCCACTAAATATTAAGCAGAAAGTACTTTACGGCCTTTAGCACGACGACGTGCTAATACTTTACGACCGTTCTTAGTCGCCATGCGAGCACGGAAACCGTGAGAGCGCTTGCGCTTAAGTACGCTAGGTTGAAAAGTTCTTTTCATAACAATTCCATCCGATCGGTTAAAAGTTAAAACATCCTATGCAGGTCGCGATCCTGGCACAGGTGCCATTGCGAGCGCGAGATATTAAAGCTGGGCGCGTCTAAAGTCAATCAAAATCTGTTCTCTGTGGCTAAATAATCCACAGTAGAATTTCTTTATCCTTATATATAGACAAAACTTGGCAAAGCTATCGAGCAAACATAGACGATCTACATAAAGTAGGATCAATACGAAATCGATCTGCATAGATCTGATCCGATGGGCGGCATTATAGCATTTAGTAAGAATAGGAAAAGCTCTGGAAAACTAAATTTGATCTTAATTTTGGGGTGAGATCGGGTGAGTTTTTTGCTATGATCTTACTTGTGGGTAAAAAATAAAAACCTTTAAATTTCATGTGTTTATTTTTTTGCTAGGGTGAGATCTTGCTTTTTCTAAATGTCAATATTGAACTTGTGGATAAGATCACTTCATAATACCCCGCTTCCACCAGTGATTTTGTAATAAAAACTAAGTATTTCCGGCGATCCTTTCATTTAGATCTGATTTTTTAGATCTGAATGCTCTATTTCTTATTCCCGGGAATCAAAACCTATTGGAGTTCAGAGTGTATCTGTCGGTTTGGCAAAGTTGTTTATATGTTTTGCAAGATGAATTGCCATCTCAGCAATTTAGCATGTGGGTAAGACCACTACAGGCAGAAAGTACTGATGATACGCTAACTATCTATGCGCCAAATCGTTTTGTATTGGATTGGGTACGAGAAAAGTATCTCCACCGCATCAATGAACTGCTGATTGAGATCTGTGGTGATGAAGCACCAGAGTTGCACTTTGATGTAGGCAGCAAACCTGTGTTAGCTGCACAACCAAGTGTGTCTAACGAAAAAGCCACAAGTGTAGGTCATGCAACCGATAATACGTCGATGCTGCAAGGCACTCAGCCAAAGATGGCAGAAAAAGTTGAGCCTGCACCTAAATCTTCGCACAAGGCTAATATTAAAGAGAATTACACTTTTGATAACTTTGTAGAAGGTAAATCTAACCAGCTGGCAAAAGCCGCTGCAACACAAGTTGCTGATAATCCAGGTTCTGCATTCAATCCCGTATTTATCTATGGTGGAACTGGTTTAGGTAAGACACACTTATTACATGCCGTGGGCAATGGTATTCTTGAACAAAAACCGGATGCAAAAATTGTTTATATGCATTCAGAGCGGTTTGTTCAGGACATGGTTAAAGCACTACAAAATAATGCCATTGAAGAATTCAAGCGTTACTACCGTAGCGTTGATGCATTGATGATTGATGATATCCAATTCTTTGCAAACAAAGAGCGTTCGCAAGAAGAATTCTTCCATACTTTTAATGCGCTGCTTGAAGGCAACCAACAAATTATTCTAACTTCTGACCGTTACCCTAAAGAAATAGAAGGGGTTGAGGACCGACTGAAGTCGCGTTTTGGTTGGGGGTTAACTATTGCTATTGAGCCACCAGAATTAGAGACTCGCGTTGCTATCCTAATGAAGAAAGCGCAGCAAAGTAATATTAACTTGCCACACGAAGTTGCCTTTTTTATTGCTAAGAAATTACGCTCTAATGTGCGAGAGTTAGAAGGTGCGTTAAACCGCGTGATAGCTAATGCCAACTTCACTGGTCGCCCAATTTCTATCGATTTTGTTAAAGAAGCGCTACGCGACTTATTAGCGCTACAAGACAAACTCGTTACCATCGATAATATCCAGCGCACCGTGGCGGAATATTATCGAATACGTGTTTCTGACTTATTGTCAAAACGTCGTAGTCGTTCAGTTGCAAGACCAAGACAAGTTGCCATGGCATTGTCTAAAGAACTGACAAACCACAGCTTACCAGAAATAGGTGATGCATTTGGTGGCCGCGACCATACCACCGTGTTACACGCGTGTAGAAAAGTAAAAGCACTTCGTGATGAAAGTCATGAGGTAAAAGAAGATTATCAAAACTTAATTAGAACGCTGTCTTCTTAAGGGTTAAATGATGCAAATAACGATTCCAAGAGAACTATTTTTAAAGCCACTGGTACAGGTGTCGGGTGCCATTGAGCGCAAACATACACTGCCTATTTTGTCTAATGTATTGCTAGAAGTGAAAAATGGCGCGTTACATATGACAGGTACAGATTTAGAGATAGAGCTTGTTGCATCTGTTGCCCTTGAAACCAATGTGCCAGACGCCAAGATCACTTTGCCTGCAAAAAAACTCCTAGATATTTGTAAGAGCTTGCCTGATAACTCTGATTTAGTGCTAAGTAGCCAAGAGCATCAACTGCTACTGACTAGCGGTCAAAGTCGCTTTTCTTTGACAACCTTAGCTGCTGAAGATTTCCCTAATCTTGAAGAGTGGGATGGTGAGGTTGAGTTTGCCATAACGCGTTTAGAGCTTAGAAAATTGCTAGAAGCAACGCATTTCTCAATGGCTAACCAGGACGTACGTTACTATTTAAATGGTATGTCGTTTGAAGTAGATAATAATGGAATTAAAACGGTAGCCACTGATGGTCACCGTTTGGCAATTGCGCAGCAAAAATTACCAGAGTCATTGCAAACGCAACGTCAATTGATCATTCCTCGTAAGGGCGTGCAAGAGATCATGCGCTTACTGCCTGCGGATGATGAAACTATCACCATTCAATTTGGCGCTAATCATGTGCGTATCATCGACAGCGAATTTACTTTTACGAGTAAGCTGGTGGATGGGCGATTCCCTGATTATCGTCGCGTATTACCTCGTGGCGGGGACAAGTTGGTCACCGCAAATCGCGATTGGCTACGTAGTGCATTTCAGCGCGTATCTATTCTTTCTAACGAGAAGTTTCGTGGCGTGCGATTGAATCTGAGTAATGGGCAATTAAAAATTAGTGCCAATAACCCAGAGCAGGAGCAAGCTGAAGAAATTGTTGAGGTAGGTTACCAAGGCGATGATCTTGAAGTTGGTTTTAACGTTTCTTACTTATTAGACGTGTTAAATACAATAAAGTCTGAAGATGTACAATTTACGCTTTCTGATGCGAACAGCAGTGCGCTTATTGAAGCCGCTGGTGACGAACATGCAATGTATGTAGTTATGCCGATGCGTTTATAGAGTTATGAGTTTAACTCACCTTAGCCTCAATGCGTTTCGAAACATTGAGGCGATGGCGCTTTCACCTAGCAATGCCGTTAATGTCATTCTGGGTGAAAATGGTAGCGGTAAAACCAGTCTGCTCGAAGCCATTTACTTTCTCTCCAGTGGTAAATCTTTCCGTACCAATCTGCAAAAATTAATGATCAAGCATGAGGCTTCTCATTGCGTTGTTCATGCTAAAAAACAACTACATAACTTGTCTATACCGCTTGGTATTAGTAAATATACCAGTGGTGAAACTAAGCTTCGAATTCAGGGGCAGGCAAGCCGGAAAGTGGCAGAATTAGCACAGGTTTTACCTGTTCAAGTTATTACACCAGAAAGCTATGAGCTGTTTTTTGGTGGTCCAAAAGAGCGTCGTAAGTTTCTTGATTTAGGTGTGTTCCACGTGGAACATCAGTTCTATTCCACATGGAAAATGTTTAATCAGGTGCTCAAGCAACGTAACGCTTTATTGAAATCTAAACCGAGAGATCTCCAATCCCAGCTAAGTTATTGGGATAAGGAGTTTGTACGCCTTGCTGAGCAAATAAATATGTTTAGAGAGGCTTATATAGGTAGGTTTCAGACGCATTTTTTTGATAAGATAGGGGATATAAGCCCTATATTTAAAGGCCTTGAAATTCGCTTTCAAGCGGGCTGGAAGGGGGAACTAGCTGAGGTATTAACAAATCAGTTAGAGCGAGATGTAAAACTTGGCTATACAAGTAAGGGGCCGCATAAGGCTGACTTTAACTTTTATACTCAAGGAAACAGCGTAGAACATATTTTTTCTCGTGGCCAACTCAAGCTATTACTGTATGCACTTAAAGTAATGCAAAACAGTTTGATTGACCAAGAGAGTAATAAGCAGTCAATTTTGCTTATTGATGATTTACCTTCGGAGCTTAGTGAAGATACTAAGGTGGCGGTATCGCGTCTGTTGGCGCAATGTCAGTCACAGCTGTTTATCACTGCTATTACTCCAGAAAGTATTGCCGCCGTTATTGAACCAATGGAACGTGAAATTAAAATGTTCCACGTGGAACATGGCAGCTTAATAACAAAATAATTGGAAGAAACCATGTCGGAAAATTACGATTCGTCGAGTATTAAAGTACTTAAAGGATTGGATGCTGTTAGAAAGCGTCCGGGAATGTATATCGGTGACACAGACGATGGTA
The DNA here is from genome assembly GCF_022347905.1 of Pseudoalteromonas sp. Of11M-6. Classification (NCBI taxonomy): domain Bacteria; kingdom Pseudomonadati; phylum Pseudomonadota; class Gammaproteobacteria; order Alteromonadales; family Pseudoalteromonadaceae; genus Pseudoalteromonas; species Pseudoalteromonas sp. Of11M-6. Next base: position 38,339 of record NZ_JAKRFW010000020.1, read on the forward strand.
CTGGTTTACATCACATGGTGTTTGAGGTCGTTGATAACTCAATCGACGAAGCACTAGCAGGATATTGTGACGATATTTTCGTAACAATTCATACCGATGGCTCTGTATCTGTTCGAGATAATGGTCGTGGTATCCCAACTTCAATTCACGAAGAAGAAGGGGTTTCTGCGGCAGAAGTTATCATGACTGTACTACATGCCGGTGGTAAATTTGATGATAACTCATATAAAGTATCTGGCGGTTTGCACGGTGTAGGTGTTTCTGTTGTAAATGCACTTTCTGAAAAACTACAATTAACAATCCGCCGTGATGGCAAAGTGCATCAGCAAAAATACACAATGGGTGTTCCAGATGCGCCGCTAGGTATTATCGGTGAAGCGGAATCTACTGGTACAGAATTGAGATTCTGGCCAAGTGCTGAAACTTTCTCAGATACAAATTTCCACTACGATATTCTAGCCAAGCGCCTACGTGAACTATCTTTCCTTAACTCTGGTGTAAGCATCATTTTGAGTGATGAGCGCGAAGAGAATAAACAAGATCACTTCAAATACGAAGGCGGTATTCAAGCATTCGTTGCATATCTAAATCGTAAGAAGACGCCAGTTCATCAAAGCGTTTTCCACTTTTCGACTGAGCGTGATGATGGCATTAGCGTAGAAGTCTCTATGCAATGGAATGATGGTTTCCAAGAAAACATCTACTGTTTTACCAATAACATTCCTCAACGCGATGGTGGTACTCATTTAGCGGGTTTCCGTGCAGCACTTACGCGTACGCTTAACACCTACATGGAAAAAGAAGGCTTTAATAAAAAGTATAAAACCAGTGCTACGGGTGACGATGCCCGTGAAGGTTTGACCGCTGTTGTTAGTGTTAAAGTTCCTGATCCTAAATTCTCTTCACAGACAAAAGATAAGCTCGTTTCTAGTGAAGTGAAAGGGGCTGTTGAGCAAATGATGGCTGAAAAGCTAACGGAATTCTTGCTAGAAAACCCAGGCGATGCAAAAACCGTTGTAAACAAAATCGTTGATGCTGCGCGCGCACGTGAAGCTGCACGTAAGGCCCGTGAAATGACTCGTCGTAAGGGCGTTATGGATTTAGCTGGTTTACCGGGTAAACTCGCTGACTGCCAAGAACGAGATCCTGCACTTTCTGAACTATATATAGTGGAGGGTGACTCGGCGGGTGGTTCTGCTAAGCAAGGTCGTAACCGTAAGAACCAAGCAATTCTGCCGCTCAAAGGTAAAATCTTGAACGTAGAAAAAGCACGCTTTGATAAGATGCTTTCTTCTCAGGAAGTGGCAACACTAATTACTGCATTAGGCTGTGGTATTGGCCGTGATGAATATAACCCTGAAAAGCTAAGATATCACCGCATCATCATCATGACCGATGCGGACGTGGATGGTTCACACATCCGTACGCTGCTACTGACTTTCTTCTATCGTCAAATGCCAGAGATCATCGAGCGCGGTTATGTCTATATTGCTCAGCCACCACTATATAAAGTGAAGAAAGGTAAGCAAGAGCGCTATATTAAAGATGATAATGCACTAACTTCATACCTAACGACATTAGCACTTAACGATGCTGCGTTATACCCAGCAGAAGGTGCTGAGCCAATTTCTGGTAACAAGTTAGAAAACTTAGTGCATGATTATCAAAATACGATAGATATTATTGAACGTTTAAAGCGTAAGTACCCGTCTTCAATCATGAACCGCTTGCTTTATCATCCAGAGCTCACCGAGTCAGACTTATCTGATGAAGCAAAGGTAACGGCGTGGACTGAAAACTTGGTTGCTGACCTTGTGAAGAAAGACGAAGACGCCACTATCTTCAACGCAGAAGTTGCATTTGATGAAGAGCGCCATATGTATTATCCGGTGATCAATATTCGTCAGCACGGTGTTGATAAAGCGCATACTTTGAGCTTCGATTTTATTACATCTAAAGATTATGTTCGCATTGCGAACACGGGTCGTCAGATTGGTAGTTTGATCAGCGAAGGCGGTTATGTACAGCGTGGTGAGAAGACACAAGCAATCGAATATTTTGAGGCTGGTCTTGAATGGCTTATCTCAGAGTCTAAGCGTGGCTTGTATACACAACGCTATAAAGGATTGGGTGAGATGAACCCTGACCAACTTTGGGAAACAACGATGGATCCAGATGCTCGCCGTATGCTACGTGTGACTATTGAAGATGCCATTGCTGCAGACCAATTGTTTGCAACCTTGATGGGTGACCAAGTTGAACCTCGTCGAGAGTTTATCGAAACAAATGCACTGAGAGTTGTTAACTTAGACGTGTAAACTCAAACATCTAGTAAAAAGGAGGGATTTTCCCTCCTTTTTTTATGCTTTAAAGCTTAAAACCCTCCTGCGCTCGCGGTATACTGAGCATAATTTTCAATCATTGAATCGAGCGTAAGCGCCAAATTACTGCAGGCGTTTACATACGATAAGTACCAGATAAAAATAAGCCAACTATGCAAAAATACGATATCAAAACCTTCCAAGGTTTGATCCTGGCTTTACAGGATTACTGGGCGCAGCAAGGCTGTGTTGTAGCTCAACCTTTAGATATGGAAGTTGGTGCGGGTACATTCCACCCGATGACCTTCCTTAAGTCCATTGGTCCTGAGCCAATGTCGAGCGCATACGTACAACCTTGTCGCCGCCCGACGGATGGTCGCTATGGTGAAAACCCTAACCGTCTTCAGCATTACTACCAATTCCAAGTTGTTTTGAAGCCATCGCCTGAGACTATTCAGGAGCTCTACCTAGGCTCTCTAGAAGCGTTGGGCATTGATACATTGACGCACGAAGTACGTTTTGTTGAAGACAACTGGGAGTCACCAACGCTAGGTGCTTGGGGATTAGGTTGGGAAGTATGGTTGAATGGCATGGAAGTGACTCAGTTTACTTACTTCCAGCAAGTTGGCGGTATTGAATGCTCACCGGTAACGGGTGAAATTACTTATGGTTTAGAGCGCCTTGCGATGTATATACAAGGTGTAGACAGCATTTATGATCTCGTTTGGACAGATGGTCCAATGGGGCGCGTAACTTATGGTGACGTGTTCATGCAAAACGAGATCGAACAGTCGACATATAACTTTGAATATGCGGATGTAGAGGCATTATTCAAGCAGTTTGACCAGTGTGAAAAAGAAAGTGAAAAGCTAATCGAAGCGGGGCTTCCATTGCCAGCTTATGAGCAGGTAATGAAGGCATCTCATGCATTTAACCTGTTAGACGCACGTCATGCTATCTCAGTAACTGAGCGTCAGCGCTATATATTAAGAGTTCGTGCTTTATCAAAAGCTTGTGCACAGGCTTACTATGACGCACGTGAAGCACTTGGCTTCCCGCTTTGTAAGGATAAATAATGTCGATTGAAAACTTACTCGTAGAAATTGGTACCGAAGAGCTACCACCAAAGGCGTTACGCAACCTTGCTGAGTCATTCGCAGAAAATACTAGGCAAGAACTTGAAGCATTAGAGCTTAGCCATGAAGGCGTGAGCTGGTATGCATCACCTCGTCGCTTAGGCATTCAAGTTAAAGCATTGCAAACGCAACAGGCCGATAAAGTGGTTGAAAAGCGTGGTCCAGCTATTCAGGCGGCATTTGACGCGGATGGTAACGCGACTAAAGCGGCGCTAGGTTGGGCTCGTGGTTGTGGTATTGATATTAATGATGCTGAGCGTTTAGAAACTGACAAGGGTACTTGGCTGCTACACAAAGCGAAAGTAGAGGGGCAACAGACCTTAGCGTTACTAAGCGATGTGATCAACAAAGCACTGGCTAAGTTACCTATTCCAAAGCCGATGCGCTGGGGTGCGAACAAGACGCAATTTATCCGTCCTGTGCATACTGTGGCTGCACTACTTGGTAGTCAACAAGTTGAAGGTGAAGTGCTAGGTAAAGCTATCAGTAATGAGCTGCAAGGACATCGCTTCCATCACCCTGAACGTGTTCGTGTTGAACATGCTGATGATAGCCATGCAGTGCTAAAAGGCGCATACGTTATTGCGGATTATGAAGCACGTAAAGCGTTAATTCGAGGCCAAATTGAAGCTGAAGCTGAAAAGCTCGGCGCGCAAGTAGCGATGGATGAAGATCTTCTTGAAGAAGTTACATCACTAGTCGAGTGGCCAGTAACTTTAGTTGCATCTTTTGAAGAAGCCTTCTTGCAAGTGCCTGATGAAGCACTTATCTACACCATGAAAGACGACCAAAAATACTTTCCACTGTTAGATAAGCAAGGCAACTTGATCAACAAGTTCTTGTTTGTTTCTAACATTGAAAGTAAAGATCCGAGCGTAGTGATCTCGGGTAACGAGAAAGTGGTTCGTCCACGTCTGGCAGATGCTCAGTTCTTCTTTGAAACGGATAAGAAGAAAACGCTGGAAAGTCGTCTTGAGTCACTTGATTCAGTGTTATTTCAGAAGCAGCTTGGCACACTAAAAGACAAGTCAGAGCGTATCTCGGCACTCGCTGGTTTTATTGCGGAGCAGCTTGGTGCTGATAAGGCATTAGCAGAGCGTGCCGGTTTACTAAGTAAAACGGATTTAATGACTGAAATGGTCATGGAATTTACTGACGTTCAGGGCGTGATGGGTATGCATTACGCGCGCATTGATGGCGAAGCGGAAGAAGTCGCACTAGCACAAAATGAGCAATATATGCCGCGTTTTGCTGGTGATAATCTACCGTCTAACCCAATCAGTTTTGCTGTGGCGCTTGCGGATAAGTTTGATACTCTGGTTGGCATTTTTGGTATCGGCCAGACACCAAAAGGCGATAAAGACCCGTTTGCACTTCGTCGTGCTGCCATCGGCGCATTGCGTATCATGGTAGAAAAAGAACTACCATTAGACATTCAGGATATCGTTGCCAAAGCAATGACGTTATTCGGTGATAAGCTAAGCAATGCAAATGTTGCCGATGAAGTGGTTGAGTTTATGTTAGGTCGTTTCCGTGCCTGGTACCAAGATGAAGGTATCAGCGTGGATGTGATCCAAGCAGTACTTGCAAGACGTCCAACGAGCCCAGTTGATTTTGATCGCCGAGTAAAAGCGGTTAGTCACTTTAGAACGTTGGCGGAAGCTGAAGCGTTAGCTGCTGCCAATAAGCGTGTAAACAACATTTTAGCGAAGAATAACGTCGCGTCAGAAGCTGCGGTGGAGAGTTCACTCCTGCAAGAAGAAGCTGAGCAAACATTGGCTGCACAAGTTGCTGCGTTAACTGCTGAGCTTGCACCTGTTTACGCTGAAGGTGATTATCAAACTGCACTGACGCGTTTAGCAAGTTTACGTGAAGCAGTAGATAACTTCTTTGATAATGTTATGGTAATGGCGGACGATGAAGCGGTTAAAGCCAATCGTTTAGCGCTACTTGGTCAGTTAAGTAAGTTATTCCTTAATACTGCAGATATTTCAGTGTTACAAAACTAATTGCTGATACAAAAGCCAGCAGTTGCTGGCTTTTTGCTGATTGGTAAAAGCAAGTAAAAGGCAGTCTAGCTATGATTAAAAAACAAGGGGCAATGGCGATTGCGCTATTAGCACTTACCGCTTGTAGTAGTAACTTTCAATTGCCAACAACGTCAACTTCACCGGTAGTTGCTGGAGAGTTGGATAAGACAATGTATTTACGCGGTGACTTCACTCTGTGGGATGCCGAACCTCAGTATCGCTTTGAAGAAACACAACCGGGGATCTACGCAACAAAAGCAAGATTCATGAGCCCAGGTAAAGTGTATGAATTTAAAATTGCTGATGAGCAGTGGAGTGAAGGCTACAACTGTGGCTATAAGAGTGAAGGGCAGTTAACGCTAGGACAACCGCTGGTCGCGGATTGTAACACTGTGTATAACTACTTTAGCTTTAAGCCAAGTAAAAAAGGTTGGTACGAAATCCGCTTAGATTATCGTAATCCTCGCTCACCAAAGGTGGTGATTGTAAAATCTTAAAAAAGCGGCATCAGCCGCTTTTTTATTGTCTATGACTCATGAGTTCAAACAGTGTGTTAAAGAGGAGATCACTGACCTTTCTTAATCACATATTTGTAAGGAGATTCGGCCACTGCTTTGGCAACCAAAGTGTGATCCATAAATTCACAGAAGCTCGGAATGTCCCTTGTCGTTGATGGATCATCTGCGATAACTAACAACGTCTCACCTAAGTTCATCCGTCTCACCATGCCTCTAATCATCATTACCGGCTCCGGACAACGTAAGCCTACTGCATCTAAGGTGTGGTCGGTATTATCAAAACTCATTGTGGGTGGCCTTGTTAGTTACGTTGTTAGTGACGAAAACTGCTATTTTAACCGCATGTTGTAAGTAAGCTCAAGTTTGGATAACTCAAGTCTTAGCCAGCCGAGGTGAGGTAAATGCGGGTAATAAAAAAGGCAAAACAGCTGTGCCGTTTTGCCTTGGTCACCAAGTTGAAGTTGTGTGCTGGTATTGTCTTATAAAAGCCCAGTACCAGCTGGTTGGAATTAGTTATCTACGCGCTCGAATACGGTAGCGATACCTTGGCCTAAACCAATACACATAGTTGCAAGACCATACTTCGCGTCTTTCTCTTCCATTAGATTGATAAGCGTTGTGCTAATACGTGAGCCTGAGCAACCAAGTGGGTGACCGAGTGCAATTGCACCACCGTTGAGGTTCACTTTCTCATCTACTTTGTCTAGTAGACCTAGATCTTTTAGCACTGGTAGTGATTGTGCTGCAAAGGCTTCGTTTAGTTCAGCAACATCAATATCATCGATAGTAATGCCCGCCTGCTTCAAGGCTTTTTGTGATGCTGGAACTGGACCATAACCCATGATGGAAGGATCGCAACCTGCGACTGCCATTGACTTAACACGAGCACGAATTGGAAGACCGAGTTCTCTTGCTTTAGACTCGCTCATGACCAACATAGCTGAAGCACCGTCAGAAAGCGCTGAAGAGGTACCTGCAGTTACCGTACCCGATGCTGGGTTAAATACAGGACGTAGCTGTCCTAGACCTTCTAGGCTTGTCTCAGGGCGGATAACTTCGTCATGCTCGACAAGTACAGGTGTACCATCGGCATCATGACCTTCCATTGGCAGGATTTCTTTTGCAAAACGCCCTTCAAGGGTTGCGGCATGTGCGCGCTGGTGTGAACGTACGGCAAATTCATCTTGCTGCTCACGACTGATACCATGCATTAGCGCTAAGTACTCAGCTGTTAACCCCATCACGCCAGCAGCTTGCGCAACTGATGTCGCAAGGCCTGGGTGAAAGTCATTACCATGTGTCATTGGTACGTGACCCATGTGCTCAACACCACCGATAAGGTAAGTGTCACCAGCACCTGTCATGATAGCGCGAGCTGCGTCATGCAAAGCCTGCATTGACGAACCGCATAGGCGGTTTACGGTTACCGCCGGTACGGTATGAGGAATGCCAGCTAAGAGTGCAGCGTTACGACCAACGTTAAAGCCTTGCTCTAAAGTTTGCTGTACACAGCCCCAGTAAATGTCATCAATTGAGTCTGGTGCTACTTGAGGGTTACGCTCAAGTAGGCCTTTCATCAAGTGTGCGCTGAGGTCTTCGGCACGTTTATGCTTAAATACACCGCCTTTTGAACGGCCCATTGGGGTACGAATACAATCTACGATTACCGCGTTTTCCATGTTACTGGCCCTCCACTTGATAGAACACTTTACCTTCATCTGCCCACTGTCTAGTTTGCTCAGAAACTCGATAAATTTCACCAAGATGAGCGTACTTATCAGCCATAGCTACAAAGTTTGCGAGGCCGATTTGGTCTAGATAGCGGAATGCACCACCTCTGAATGGAGGGAAGCCGATACCGTAGATCAGTGCCATGTCTGCTTCTTGCGGTGAAGCAACAATGTTTTCTTGCAGACACAGTAACACTTCATTGATCATTGGCACCATACAACGCTCAATAATCGTTTGTTTATCAAATTCAGTTGGTGCGTCACAAATACCGCTCAGCAGCTCAAGCGCGCTGTCGTCTTTACTCTTCTTCAAACGACCTTTGCGATCTGGTGCGTATTGGTAGAAGCCTTTTTGGTTCTTCTGACCAAAGCGCTCAGCCCCCGCAAGTACTGCGACAGGGTCTTTGTCTTTACGTGCCATGCGAGTAGGGAAGCCATCAGCCATTACACCAGTACAATGGTTTGCCGTATCGATACCCACTACGTCTAGTAGGTACGCTGGACCCATTGGCCAGCCGAAGACATTTTCCATAACCTTATCTACTTTTGCGAAGTCAGCACCTTCTACAACAAGTTGGCTGAAGCCTGCAAAGTAAGGGAATAGAACACGGTTCACGAAGAAACCTGGGCAATCGTTAACAACGATAGGAGACTTGCCAAGCTTTAAGGCATAATCTACCACTGCAGCAACGGTTTCATCCGATGTTTGCTCGCCACGAATGATTTCTACCAATGGCATTTTTGGCACTGGGTTAAAGAAGTGCATACCACAGAAGTTTTCTGGCTTCTCAAGTGCCGTGGCTAACTCATCAATACGAATAGTTGATGTGTTTGAAGTCAGGATCGTACCTTCTGGTAATTGCGACTCTAAACTCGCCAATACCGTTTTCTTGACTTTAGGGTTTTCAACAACGGCTTCTACGATGATGTCTGAGCCTTGTAGATCGTGATCGTTGAGCGTTGCTTTGATTTTACCTAAAGTGGCAACCATCTTGTCCATTGACATGTGGCCGCGCTGTACTTTTTTACCAAGTAGTTTTGCAGCCTCACCCATACCAAGGTCTAGGGCACCTTGCTGGATGTCTTTCATGACAATTGGCGTACCTTTGTAGGCCGATTGGTAAGCGATACCGCCACCCATAATACCAGCACCAAGTACCGCTGCTTGTTTGATCTCTGTTTTACTTTGTTTTGCTTGTTTCTTGGCAACCGTTTTGATGTATTGATCCGCTAAGAAAATACCGGTTTGCGCTGCGGCTTCTGCCGTTTTGGCAAGCTTAGCAAAGTTTTGGTTTTCGAGTGCCATCGCTTCTCTGCGACTAAGGTTTGCTGCCGCTTTAAGCGTTTGTACCGCCATCATTGGTGCTGGGTAATGACCTTTGGTTTTTGCCATGACTAAGCCTTCGGCCATACCAAAGCTCATACCTTGCTCAACACGATTCATCTTCAATGGGTCAAGCTTGATTTGGCGTTTCGCGCGCCAATCTAATTTACCTGCAATGGCTTGCTCCAAGGTACGAATAGCGGCAGCCATGAGTTTGTCAGTAGGTACTACACCGTCAACCGCACCCACTTTTAGTGCGTCATTCGCTCGGTTTTCTTGACCTGTGGTTATCCACGTCATTGCGTTGTCAGCGCCGATTAAGCGAGGAAGTCTTACGGTACCACCAAAGCCCGGCATAATGCCAAGCTTAACTTCTGGTAGGCCAATTTTTGCGTTGTCAGTTGCAATACGGTAATCCGTGGCGAGCAACCACTCGCAACCACCGCCAAGCGCAAGGCCATTTACTGCCGATAGTGTAGGGAAAGGTAAATCTTCTATTGCGTCGAAGACATCGGTTGCGGTTTTAATCCAACCAACAAGTTCTTCTTCTGGGCGTTGGAAAGTCGGAAGGAATTCAAAAATATCAGCGCCAACAATAAAGTGGTCTTTATCGCTGGTAAAAATTAAGCCGTCGATGTCGTCGCGCTGGCTCAATTCGATAAGTGCTTCGTGGCTTTCCTTTAGTACTTGCTGAGATAGTTTGTTTACTGAGCCTGGTAGGCAAAACTTAAACTCAGCGATATTGCCTTTGCAAAAATCAACTACAAAGGACTCGCGTTTGATTAACATACATGTTCTCCCGTGCTTTACACTGGTACGATGAGTTGTAATTTCAATCAGTGTGGATCCTTTGGCGGCAAATTGCAATGAAAAATTTACCGCACATTTACTGAAATACCTGAGTCGGTTTGCTATGGTGGCTTAACGCACCTCGCATTTAGTGTCATTTATGAGCATGCTCGCAAGTGACAAGCCGAGTTTTGGTCTTCAGCGCCATCTTTAGATAAGCATAATTTGGCTGTATTTCAATTTAGGTGTGTATTCTTTTGGCAGATAAAAAAGGGTTTGCATGACATATTGGTTACCCCGCTTAGCTGCAGGCAGCTTATGTATGGTGAGCTGGCTCTGTGCAGCCGATAGCACTCACGACGAATTTAAAGAGGCTGAGCGTGTCGCTTGGTCTGGTAATTATAATAATTTTAAAGCTGCAACAGCGCAGCTCGATCATCCACTTAAGCCATACGTTGAAATGGCATTTTACAAGCGTCACCCTAAACTCAAGTACCAGCAGGAAATTCAGCACTTTTTAACGGTATACGAACACACCCCATTAGAATGGCCTGTACGTTCAGCTTGGCTCGATTATTTAAAGCGGTATAAAAAGAAAGCACGATTCATCGAGTTCTATCGTGAAACCAGTGATGTTGAGCTCAAGTGTACGTATTTGGTGTATCAGTTGGACTTGGGTGCACCGAAAAAAGCCATTCTTGATCAGGTAGCCGGTATTTGGACGGTGGGAAAGTCTCAGCCCAGAGCTTGTGATGGTCTTTTTAACCAATGGCAAAAAGCGGGGTATAGAACGCCTGAGCTAGTCTGGCAGCGAATTTCTAATGCTGCGCAATCTGGTCAAACGTCACTGCTAGACTATCTTGAGAAGCTGTTACCAAAAAATGAGGCATACCTTGCCGAGCTATATAAAAAGGTTCGCCAAGATCCGAGTGCCGCTGCTGGGCTTTATCGGTTTAGTAAACGCACCGAAAAAGAAGCCGAAATTGCGGTATATGGTATAAGACGCCTCGTTTGGCGCGATCCTGATTTAGCGCTGCGTGCCTGGCAGAAGATGCAGGATATGTTTACCTTTACTCAGCGGCAAAAGGATAGTGTTGCTTATCGTTTCGCTCTAGCGCTTGCGTCTAAAGGGCATGAAGACGCACGGTTTTGGCTTAATAAAGTGCCCAAATCGTTGCAGGACAGAAAGCTACTACAGTGGCTGATGAGTAACATGCTGAAAGAGCAAGATTGGGAAGGGATTTCGGCCTTATTCGTGGGTCACGAGCAACTAAGCAATGGTCAACAATACTGGCTTGCATATAGCCTCGCGAAGCGTGACGAGTTAGCTAAGGCTAACGAGATTTGGCAGCAATTAGCGCAAGAGCGTGATTACTACGGTTTTTTGGCTGCTGCGCGTTTAGGATTACCAGTCTCACTGAATGAAGAGCCGTTAAATGTTGACCCCAGCATTGTCGAACGAGTATCTCATGCGCCTGGTTTTAAGCGAGCAAAGGCTTTATACGAACTGGAAAGGTATACTCAAGCACGTCGAGAGTGGAACTACCTTACTAACACCTCAAGCAAAGAGGAAAAGCTTGCAGCATCCATATTGGCTGCTGACTTTGATTGGTACGACAGCACTATTTTTACTCTTGCACAGATCAAAGCTTGGAATTACGTTGATTTGCGTTTCCCGATAGCGTTTAAAGAGCTGTTCACTAAATATAGTGAGCGTAATCGAGTCGATGTTGCATGGAGCATTGCGATTGCTCGCCGGGAAAGCTCTTTCGCACCGGATGCACGCTCGAGTGCGGATGCTCACGGTTTAATGCAGCTGCTGCCAAGCACTGCCAAATACGTCAACAACCGCAAACGCGTGGCAAAAAATCGCCTATATCATCCGGCCACAAACATTCGCTTGGGGACCAGTTATTTAGAGTATTTGAAGCGTAAAAATGCTGGAAATGAGGTTTTGGCGACAGCATCGTACAACGCGGGTTATCATAGAATTAAGCGTTGGCTGCCGTCAGAGGCTATGCCTGCTGAGCTTTGGATTGAGCTGATCCCGTACCGAGAAACACGTGACTACGTAAAAAATGTGATGGCATATCGACAGGTTTACCATACCCGCCTTGGTCGTGATGGCAACATATTGGCAAGTATCTTGGATATGAAAATTGTGAAATAACCGCACATGGCTGGTGCTTAGACTCAGTTCGTCGTTTTTAGGTAGCAGCTATGATAGACTCGATAGTATGTGAATTTTTGAAAATGGGTACACCATGGATAAGTTAGCAAATTTATACGCAGAGCACATTGCCACGTTGCAACAGCGTACAAGAACGATAGTAGAACGAGAAGGACTGGATGGACTTGTGATCCATTCGGGGCAAGCAAAGCGTCAATTCCTTGATGATATGTACTATCCGTTTAAAGTTAACCCGCAATTTAAAGCTTGGTTGCCTGTTATCGATAATCCGCATTGCTGGATTGTGGTTAATGGCAGTGACAAGCCGAAACTCATTTTTTATCGTCCGGTTGATTTTTGGCATAAAGTGCCTGACGAGCCGAGAGATTTTTGGGCAGAGTATTTTGATATTCAACTGCTGGTTAAGCCAGATCAGGTTGAACAGTTACTGCCATACGACAAAGCAAACTATGCCTATATCGGTGAATATTTAGAGGTTGCACAAGCGCTTGGCTTTACTCAAGTGAATCCAGAGCCGGTGATGAACTTCTTGCATTATCATCGTGCATATAAAACTCAGTATGAAATGGCATGTTTACGTGAAGCAAGCCGTCTTGGCGTGCTTGGCCACATGGCGGCGCGCGATGCCTTCTTTGCTGGTGGTTCCGAGTTTGAAATTCAACAAGCTTATCTTAATGCAACTCAGCATATGGAAAACGATACGCCATATGGCAATATTGTCGCCTTGAATGAAAATTGTGCGATTTTGCACTATACCCATTTTGAGCGTAAAGCACCGAGTAAGCACTTATCATTTTTGATTGATGCCGGTGCAAACTTTAACGGTTATGCGTCAGATATTACCCGTACTTATGATTTTGCTAAACAAGGTGAGTTTGCCGAGTTGGTGAAAGTCATGAACGATCACCAAATTGAATTGGGCAAAGCATTACAACCGGGCAAACTATACGGTGAGCTGCATATCGATTGTCATAATCGTGTGGCGCAAGTGTTGAGTGACTTTGGTATTGTTAAGCTTGGTGCTCAGGCCATCGTCGAGAAGGGGATTTCTTCCACTTTCTTCCCTCATGGTCTCGGTCACCATATTGGTCTACAGGTACATGATATGGGCGGATTCATGGCTGATGAAGCCGGCACGCACCAAGCACCGCCTGAAGGTCACCCGTTCTTGCGTTGTACTCGTAAGATAGAGGCTAATCAGGTGTTCACTATTGAGCCTGGGTTGTACTTCATCGATTCATTGTTGGAAGACTTGGCGCAAACAGAAAACAAACAGTATATCAATTGGGATAAGGTTGATGCACTGAAGCCTTACGGTGGTATCCGTATTGAAGATAACATCATTGTGCATGAAGATAGACTAGAAAATATGACGCGAGATTTCGGTCTCGAGTAAGCTGACTTCTAGCGCTAAAAGTAAGTATATTTGGGGGCCGATTGGCTCCCTTTTAGTTTGGAACATTATGTCTGAATATTTCATTCCGAGTGAATCAATTAGTCATCATGAGGAAATTAAGAAAAGCACGTTTATCGTACATTTGGCCCACACGCCAACCATCGAAGATGCTAAAGCGTTTATTAAGCAGATTAATGACGCGTATCCTGATGCACGGCACAATTGTTGGGCACACATCGCAGGGGCACCAGGTGGCAGCCATGTGTTAGGGTTTTCTGATGATGGTGAGCCTAACGGGACCGCTGGTAAGCCAATGCTCAATGTGCTAATGGGATCAGGGATTGGTGAAATAACCGCGGTGACGACGCGTTATTTTGGCGGTATAAAACTTGGCACCGGGGGGTTGGTTAGAGCTTATGGTGGCACGCTTAATAACGCACTAGCACAGCTAAGCACGACTAAAAAAGTACCGGCTTCTATTATTGTTGGCCACAGTGATTACCATCTTCAAGGTGTGATAGAGCAGCTATTACAAAGCCAGTTTACAGTGCTAAATTTAGATAAAGAATACACGGCTAATATTACCTGGCAAATAGCAGTAGATAGTCGTGAAACACAACAAATCATTGATGCTATTTATGAATTAACCAATGGTGTTGTATTATTTAAGCAACTCAAGGAGTAGGTTCTACTTCTTTACATTCACTAATTAACCTCTGGTTAAATAACAAAAAGCGCAGCGTACAAAATGCAATTTCGTACCATAATAAAAATACTCGGGCAGTTAGTCGCTCTATTTAGTATCACTATGGTGCCACCAGCCATTGTATCTTTGATATACAAAGATGGTGGTGGTGTACCTTTTGTTTTAGCTTTCATTTTTAGTGTGCTAATGGGTTTGTTTGCGTACTACCCAAACCGCAAGGAAAACGGCGATCTTAAAGCCAGAGAGGGCTTCTTAATCGTTGTCTTATTCTGGCTGGTACTGGGGTCGTTTGCATCATTGCCGCTCATTTTCTTAGATAAACCGAATCTATCTCTAGCAGATGCCGTGTTTGAAGCTTTTTCTGGGCTGACAACTACAGGGGCTACGGTATTGACGGGTATAGAACATTTACCTAAAGCGGTATTATTCTATCGCCAGCAGTTGCAGTGGCTTGGTGGTATGGGGATCATCGTATTGGCCGTAGCCGTTCTTCCTATGCTTGGGGTTGGTGGCATGCAGTTATATCGTGCCGAAACACCAGGTCCAGTTAAAGACTCAAAGATGACACCGCGCATTGCCGATACCGCCAAGCACCTTTGGTATATCTATGTGTCTCTAACGGCAGCTTGTACGCTGGCTTACTGGATAGCAGGAATGAATTGGTTTGATGCTATCTGTCATGCGTTTGCTACGATAGCTATCGGTGGCTTCTCGACTTATGACGCTTCTATGGGCTACTTCGATAACCCGCTCATTAACGTTATTTGCGTCATCTTCTTGCTGATTGCTGCCATTAACTTCTCGCTACATTATGCTGCTGTGTCGAGCCGCAATATTAAAGCCTATTTGCGAGATCCTGAGTTTAAAGTCTTTCTATTTATCCAGTTAGCGTTGGTAGTGATTTGTTTTGCGGTATTATCGTCAAGCAATGTCTATGAAACGGGTGATGAAACCTTAGATCAAGCGATGTTTCAGGCTGTGTCAATTAGTACGACTGCAGGGTTTGCGACCGATAGCTTCTCAACGTGGCCGCTGTTTCTACCTATTCTCTTGATTTTCTCTAGCTTCATTGGTGGCTGTGCTGGTTCTACGGGTGGTGGGATGAAGGTTGTGCGTGTCTTCTTACTCTATTTACAGGGGATCCGCGAGCTTAATCGTTTAGTGCATCCACGCGCTATTTACTCGATAAAATTAGGCCGCAAGGCATTGCCTGATAAAGTGGTGGAAGCGGTGTGGGGGTTCTTCTCGGCTTATGCGCTGGTGTTTGTGATTATTATGATTGCATTACTGGGGACGGGACTCGATAATATTACTGCATTTTCAGCAACTGCGGCCTGTCTAAATAACTTGGGCCCAGGATTGGGAAGTGTTGCAGCGCACTACGGCGACATTAGCGATGCAGCAAAGTGGATCCTTACTCTTGCTATGGTCTTTGGCCGCTTAGAGATCTTCACGTTGTTAGTCTTATTTACTCCTACCTTCTGGCGTGGGTAACTGTGCTTAAGTTGTGGGCTCTTTTGCTAGGAGCCTACAGCTGACAGTACCACTACCTTGTTTCTGCCCTTTGTGACAAGTTGTCATCTTCCTTTTGAACTTCGCAAAGAAAAAGTTAATAAAAATTTCAAAAACTCGGATTTTCGGGGTTTTCAAGTGTCAGTATTTTTACAACGATTTAACTTGGAGGCGACGATATTGCTTGCCACACGCTTTTCAGATAAAGGGTTTAAAGTGATTGAGGGATTTGCTGCTAGCCATGAGCAGGACTTGGGTATGCAGCTTATAGAACGAAGCGTAATACAGTTAAATAGCTTAATCGATGAGGTCGGTTACTTGCAACATAACCAGCCCACATTAGGTAGTGCTCAATCATATGACTTGTTTCATCAAATTGGCTGTGAGAGTGGTATACGGTTTGTTGTTCAAGTGATTTCAGAAAATGAGCTCTGGCAAAAGCGCCAAATACCAGCGATTGTCGATGACTTCGAGACGGAGGGAGCAGGCTGCTTATTCAAACATGATGTCTCGGGTATATTATTTGTTGCTAAGCGTAACAGCGAACCTATGATGTTGTTTATTGAGGATAACGAGCTTGGTATGCCACAAAGTTCGCTTGAGGTACAAAGTAAAATGATGACGTTAAGAGATGGTGCGATAATATTAAAAAGCCATTTTTTAGTCAAATAGACGGATCTTTGCTAGATATTGCTGATGGTCGGGGAGTTGTAATTAATCTGAATTCAGTTTTAAATGGCCTTCCGCTAAAACTGCTACAATAAAAAAGTAGTAGAGTGAACTCAGGAAGGGTTGGATCCATGTTAAAAACTCAAGAGGTTGGGCAAGAAACTTTGCTCACCGCAATCAGCGCTGGAAGTATTGTTGATTTAGAAATTTGTTTACCGGCAAATAGTAAAAGAATAAAAACAGAATATGTCGGTATGCTACAAGGGGCGTTTTTAATTCTTAACCATCCCAACCCTAAGCGATTAGGCGCGGCGCTGGACTTTGTTATGGAAGGGACTTCGGTTATCGTTCGGGCTTTGCTCGAAAATGGTGATGGCCAAGTCATTGCATTCAAATCGCAAATCAAAGCGGTTTCAGTCCATCCCGCGCGGCTTATTTTTCTCTATTTACCCGAAAAGGTACAAACATACAAACTCCGCTCGCAAAACCGGGTGCCAACCTTAATCCCCGCTAAGTTTCACTGTCATGGCAGCAAAGATGTTGGGGTAATAAAGGACATCTCACTTGCTGGTTTACAGCTCGACTTAACGTCAATTGATGCTGAACATATGGAAGAAGGTTTAAAGTGCGAAGTGTTTATCGAAGGTAAAGAAGGGAATCAGATCTCGCTAGAAGGGGATATTCGGCGTATAAAAAGTCATGAGCAAATCGTCTCTCTAGGCATTCACTTAACCTCAGAACCAGAAATAATCCGCAGCGTATTAAAAGACTATTTAATCGATTTATCTATTTTTCAAGACCAACAAGATACCTAGTGAGTACGGCGCTTTACACCATTTAAATGAGATAATTCACCCTTAAAATTGATTGGAGAATTAACTCAATTGGCATTAAACGAATAAAGCGCTTACCTGGAAGAGTTTTTCCACAACACCGATTTGCTTTTTATCGATTAGGAACATGATCACATGGTCGCCAGAGAGAATTATAGTATCGTCATGTGCGATCAGTACATCTTCATCACGGACAATGGCACCGATAGTCGCACCCGGCGGTAATTTGATATCGCGAATAGCACGACCGACAACCTTAGAGGTGTTTTCATCGCCATGTGCTACAGCTTCAATGGCCTCTGCAGCACCTTTACGCAATGAATAAACGTTAACGATATCTCCACGACGAACATGGGTGAGTAGCGCTGATATAGTCGCTTGCTGTGGTGAGATGGCAATATCAATGTCGCCACCTTGCACGAGGTCGACATAGGCACCACGTTGAATAAGCGCCATGGTCTTTTGTACGCCCATACGTTTTGCAAGCATCGCAGCCATAATATTGGCTTCGTCGTCGTTCGTCACCGCGATGAACACGTCTACTTGCTCTATATGTTCTTCTGATAGCAGTTCTTGGTCTGAGGCATCGCCACAAAAAACTACTGTATTATCAAGCATTTCAGATAGTTGTGTGGCACGAGCTTGATTGCGTTCAATAAGCTTGACGCTATGGTTCTTGTCTAATGAACTTGCCAATCCCGCACCTATGTTACCGCCACCGGCAATCATAATTTTCTTGTAAGAGCGTTCGAGCTTTTGTAGCTCGTTCATGACCGCACGAATATGCTTGGTTGCGGCGATAAAGAAGACTTCATCATCGGCTTCAATTACGGTGGTGCCGAGTGGCTTGATGGCTTTGCCTTGGCGATAAATAGCGGCAACGCGGGTGTCGACGTTTGGAATATGCTCTTTTAATGCAGAAAGTGCATAGCCAACGAGTAAACCGCCGTAATAAGCTTTAACCGCCACGAGTGACAGCATGCCCTCTGCAAATTGCAACACCTGCAAAGCGCCTGGGTAATCTATTAGCCTGCGGATATATTGCGTTACTAGCTGCTCCGGTGCGATGTAATGGTCGACCGGTAGGTCGTCATTGTGAAACAGCTTTTCTTTGTACTTTAAGTATTGCTCAGAGCGGATCCGCGCAATTTTGGTTGGCGTATTGAAAATACTATAGGCAACCTGGCACGCAACCATATTAACCTCATCCGAGCTGGTTACGGCGATTATCATGTCGGCGTCCTCAGCACCTGCTTGACGTAAGATCTCAGGGTGAGCACTGTGGCCAGTGACTCCCTGTAGATCGTATTTGTCTTGCAGCTCTCTTAAGCGCTCGCCATCGATGTCGACAACGGTAATTTCATTTTCTTCACCGACGAGGTTTTCTGCCAGTGTCCCGCCGACTTGGCCGGCGCCTAAGATGATGATTTTCATATTGGTTATGGTCGATTTTCTATTATTGTTTTGTCAACTTTGCGTAGTAAAACCCATCACTCAATCCGGGTAATAGCTGCAAGCCTGGTTGTGTTTGTGTGTCTGCATCGTGCAAAGGTACAAGCGTTGCATCAGGGGTCGCAGAAAGAAAGCGTGCGATCTGTTGCTGGTTCTCTTGTGGCAGTACCGAGCAGGTAGCATAAACTAGTGTGCCACCGGGCTTAAGCAATGGCCAGATTTTATCAATAATTTGTGCCTGTAACGTCACCAAGTTATCAATATCAGAAGCACGTCTTAGCCATTTGATGTCCGGGTGTCTTCTAATAACGCCAGTTGCAGAGCAAGGTACATCCAATAAGATGCGATCATATTGCTCGCCACCCCACCATGCTTCGGGGTCACTTGCATCGCCCTCAAGGCATTTGGCCGACAATCCGATCCGCTCAAGGTTTTGCTCTACACGTAGCAAGCGGTCACCATCAGCATCAATTGCAGTCACTTTGGCATCTGCCAACTCCAAAATATGGCAAGTCTTACCGCCTGGGGCGGCACAAGCATCAAGGATATTTTCACCTGCTTGTGGTGCTAATAATCTCGCGGCTTTTTGGGCAGCGGCGTCTTGCACTGAGCAAGCGCCAGCAGCAAATTGTGGTAGTGCGTAAACGTCGATTGGGCTATCAAGTAAGATCCCGTCAGGGTATTCGCTATGAAGCTGATAGGCTACCCCTTCTTGGTCTAGCAGAGCTGCATAATCGGCAGTAGAGAATTGCGATTGGTTAACACGCAGCCACATTGGTGCTTGTTGTTGGTTCGCTTCTAAAATAGCTTGCCATTGAGTTGGGTAAGCTGCTTTTAGTTGATTGATAAACCAGCCTGGGTGGTTGTATAAACAAGCTGGGATTTCGGCAGCGCTGGTTTCTAATTCGACCTGATGACGTTGGAAGCTGCGTAAAATTGCATTAACTAAGCCTTTCATGCCGGGCGCTCTTAGTGGCGTAAGTGCGTTTACCGTTTCGGCTACTGCAGCATGAGCTGGTACACGCATATGTTGCAGTTGGTAAATACCCACATACAGCAAAAACTGGAAAACACGGCGCTTACCTTTAAGTGGTTGCTCAAGTAATTGCTGGCAATAATGTTCAAGCGAAGGCAAGTACCTTAATACGCCATAGCAAATTTGCTGTAGCAAGGCTTTGTCTTTACCGTCTAACTGGCTGGTGGCAAGTGGTAATTGAGCACTTAACGATGCGCCTTTATCGACGACTTGAAATAGGGTTTGGGCGGCAAGTGCGCGAACATTACTCACGCTTCACCAACCTTAGCACCAATTGCTACCCAGTCAGCTCGACCATTCAAAAAGTCTTGTGCAGACATGGGCTTTTTACCTTGTGGTTGCAAGGTTTGAATTTCTAATGACTGTGTGCCACAGGCAATTACAATACCGTGCTTGTCCGCACGTAGCACATGTCCTGCATCACCTTGTTCGTCAACTACCTTCGCTTGCCAAATCTTGACGCTGTTACCCGCCATATTGGTAAAGCAAACCGGCCATGGATTAAATGCGCGGATGTTACGTTCAATTTGCGCGGCTTCCATCAGCCAGTCAATCTCGGCTTCTTCTTTGCTTAGCTTCTTAGCATAATTCGCTAGTGTATCGTCTTGCTTTTCTGGCGTGATCTCGCCCGCAGATAAGCGTGCTAGCGTATCGATCAGTGCATCAGGGCCAAGTTCAGCAAGCTTGTTGTAGAGATCTGCACTGGTATCAGTAGCTGTAATAGGGCAGCGGGCGATGTGCAACATATCACCGGTATCTAGGCCCTCATCCATTTGCATGATGGTTACGCCAGTTTCATTGTCGCCAGCCCAAATAGCACGCTGAATAGGCGCTGCGCCTCGCCATCGTGGTAAAATTGAGCCATGAACATTCAGGCACCCAAGTCTAGGAGTATCTAAAATAGTTTTTGGTAATAATACTCCGTAGGCAACAACAATCATGACATCGGCATCAAGCGCGGCTAGCTCTGCCTGTGCGTCCGATGTTTTTAATGATTGCGGTTGTAGCACTGGCAGGTTGTGTTCTTGTGCTAATACTTTTACTTCACATGCTTTGAGCTTTTTACCACGTCCAGCTGGACGGTCGGGTGGGCAGTACACTGCCACGACGTCATGTTGTGATTGAATAAGTGCGTCAAGGTGGCGCGCTGCAAAATCAGGCGTGCCTGCGAAAACGATACGCAAAGGATTACTCACGAAATACCCTAAAATCAGTTGGTTGGAGATTGGTTAAGCTTGCTTTGCAGCGAACTTAGCTTCTTTTTCAAGCTTCTTACGAATACGGTCACGTTTAAGTGGTGATAGGTAATCGATAAATAGCTTACCAACTAAGTGGTCTAATTCGTGTTGAATACAAACGGCAAGCAAACCATCAGCGTCCAGCTCATATGTTTCACCACGTTCGTTCGTTGCCTTTACCGTGACCGTTTCAGCGCGATCTACTTTTGCGTATGAATATGGTACTGACAAGCAGCCTTCTTCGCTCACTGTAGTACCATCGCGTTTGGTTATTTCTGGGTTGATTAATACGCGTGGCTCATCGCGCTCTTCAGAAACGTCAATAACGACGATACGCTGATGAATATCAACTTGCGTAGCCGCAAGGCCGATACCATTTTCATCATACATTGTTTCCAGCATGTCTTTAACTATTTGACGTATTTCGTCATTAACCTCTGCTACAGGCTGTGCAACAGTGCGTAAACGCTCGTCTGGAAACTTTAAAACTTCTAATATAGCCATGATTACCCTAAATCAATTTATCGTGTAAGCTAGTGTATGGTCTTATTTTAGCCATTCAAGTTCCCCTTTAACAGGTTTTGGTGGATAATAACCAAAAATAACCACAAGGAAGCCATCATGAAATATCCGATTGCTGCATTAATACTCGCTAGCTGCTCTGTTTTCTCTGTGAAAGCGGACACTTTGGCTGTAAAAGCAGATGCACCACAGCGTTATGTGGTGAAAAAAGGCGATACCTTGTGGGATATTTCAAAAATGTACCTACGTTCTCCATGGAAGTGGAAGCAATTGTGGCAGTGGAATCCTAGTATTCAAAACCCAGATCTGATTTATCCAGGAGACAGTCTTAAGCTACTTTACGATGAAAATGGCAATCCAATACTGGTGTTAGACAAAGGTGTGAAGAAGCTGTCACCGCATACACGTATTGTTAACCAAAAAGTGGCTGCTATTCCTACCTTGCCACTACCCATCATGGAACCGTTTTTGCGTTTCGAGCAAGCACTTTCTGAGTCGGAGTTTTCTGATAGCCCAATTGTACTGGGAGCTAATCGAAATATTAAAAATGCGACTCCGGGTCATCTTTTGTATGTTAAAGCTGATTTAGTAAAAGGTGGGCACTATGCCATCTATCGTCGCGGTGAAATCTATCGTGCAATAGACAGCCAACAATTGCTTGGCTTGGAAGCTGTGTTAGTTGGTTCTGGCCACGTGGTTGAGCAAGGTGACCTAGCTGCGGGGCGTCCGGCAAAGCTACAGTTAGAGGTTGCCAAACAAGAGGTTAGAGCTGGAGATATTGTACTACCCATATCTACCGGACAAAGCTTTCCGGCACAGTTTTCTATGTCTCGTCCTGAGGAGCAAACTTTGGGCCGTATTATTGCGAGCGATAATAAGCTCAGAGAGTTTAGTACCATGAGTGTTGTGGTACTAGATGTGGGTAGTAAAGCACGGCTAAAAGAGGGACATGTCCTTGATATTATAAGGCAATCACCTACAGTTATAGAAAGTCAACACGGTCCGCGCTATATTGAAGATGCATCACGACTTGACAAACTGATCACCGAAATGGGATCTTGGTTTGGTGAGGAAAACGATGACGATAGCGTGGTATGGCATATGCCAAAGGAAAAAGTCGGTGAGCTGATGGTCTTTAAAGTGTATGAAGACTTAAGCTACGCTATGGTTGTTGAAACTTCGGAGCCGATCCGCGTTGGTGATCATGTACAAGCATTCAAGGAAACTGCCAGTAACTAGGTGGTAGAATTTCTCCTTGAGTGAGTCAGTAAACTCAAGGAGAGAGTATGAAACAAGCTAAACTAGCTCAAGCTTTGGCATTAACCCTTTGCCAAGGGCTGGGTATCAAAACCATCACTGCATTACTTAATCACGTCCCCCTTGCGCAATTATTCACATTAAGCCAAGTTGAGCTTTGTCAGCTTGGGCTACAAGAAAATGTTGCTGCCAATTTAGCGAGCACAGATTGGTCTCGTATCGAGCACATATTGGCTTATTGTCAATGTCAGCAAATTCATGTTGTATCTTTGTTTTCTCCTGAGTACCCCGAGCAACTAAAAGAGATCTGTAACCCTCCCTTAGTGCTCTTTTGCAGAGGGAATATTGCGTTATTAAAACAACCACAAATTGCGGTTGTCGGTAGTCGTAGTTCAACGAGAACTGGGCTTGGGCTTGCACATGAATTTGCACAGGGCTTAAGTCGCTCGGGGTTGGTGGTGACGTCGGGTATGGCGAGAGGGATTGATGGCGCAGCGCACCAAGGTGCACTTGATGTTCAAGGAGGAACCATTGCTGTGCTAGGGACAGGCGTTGATGTTGTTTACCCCAAACGCCATCAACGGCTTTATGAAGACATCGTACAGCATGGCTTGGTAGTAAGTGAGTTCTTACCAAACACTCAAGCAAATAGTAATCACTTTCCGCGGCGTAATCGCATAATCTCGGGTTTGTCTTTGGGTGTTTTGTTGGTTGAAGCCGAAGTAAAAAGTGGCTCGCTAATTACCGCACGCTATGCACTGGAGCAAAACAAAGAAGTGTTTGCGATCCCTGGCTCAATTAAAAATCGATTAAGTAGCGGTTGTCATTACTTGATTAAGCAAGGCGCAAAACTCACCGAAAATATTGAGGATATTTTGGAAGAAGTGAGCTTTTTTTGTGAAAACAGTCTATATAGTATAGAAATAGGGGAGCAAAAAGAGGAGCAATGTCCCGTATTAGAAAACCTTGGCTTTGAGGTGACGTCAGTCGACACTTTAACGCAAAGGACCCAGTGGCCAGTAGAGCAGGTGATTGCCAGACTATTGGACCTAGAACTCGAAGATAAAGTAGAGCGTGTACTCGACGGCTACATAAAACTCGCGAGGGGTTAAGAAGATGTTTGATATTTTAATGTATTTATTTGAGAACTATATTCACAGTGAGGCAGAAATCTTTGTCGAACAAAATGAACTCACCGATGAACTCCTTCGCGCCGGCTTTAATCAAGGCGAAATATACAAAGCGCTTGATTGGCTTGAGCAACTTGCAGATTTACAACACAGTGACGAAAACCCCTATTTAAATGCTAAACCGGACCATGCAACGCGGATCTACACCGACAGCGAATGCAATATGCTAGACGTTGAAAGCCGTGGTTTTTTAATGTTTGTGGAACAAGTCGGAGTGATTGACAGTACCACCAGAGAAATGGTGATGGATCGCTTATTCGCGTTGGATAAAACCTATATCAGCCTAGATGATTTAAAGTGGGTGATACTAATGGTGCTATTTAATGTGCCGGGTAAAGAACATGCTTATGCGCAGATGGAAGATCTGATTTTTACCGAGCCTGCATCTGTAGTTCATTAACTCTGCTCTAGCATGACAAGTTTCCTTCGGTAAGTTGAGGTCTTGACCTCAGCTTACCGCCTTTCAATAATGTTTACTACTTAGTTGAAAGCGCTGATATCAAATACTTGCAAGGGGGAATTTCCATCATTTCCTTGACCCTAAAAACGAGGCGATTATATTAGGCGCATATTTGCACAAGGGGGCGGTGGTAAAGCGATGAGTAAAATAGACCATGCATTATTTAATGCAGACAAACATGCATTAGAAAAAGAGTATGAAGTATGTCCAGAATGTGGCTCTGAGCTGGTAATCAAAAACAGTAAAAATGGTCCATTTATTGGCTGCGCTAGCTACCCGACTTGTGATTATATTCGCCCGCTCGCACATCATGATAGCCATGTAATTAAAGTACTAGAAGATGTGGCTTGTCCTGAATGTGGCAAAGATCTAGTGATAAAAAATGGCCGCTACGGCATGTTTATTGGCTGTACTGGGTATCCTGATTGCCACTATATTGGTCATGAAGATGCGCCACCCACAGCGGCGTTGCCTGCGTGTCCAAAATGCCAAAAAGGCAACCTAATTCAGCGTAAAAATAAGTTTGGTAAACACTTTTATAGCTGTGACACTTACCCAAGTTGTAAGTATACCTTGAACGCCAAGCCTGTAGAGCAGGCTTGTCCTGAGTGTCATTGGCCCGTGCTGGTGGAGAAAACCCGAGCGGGTAAAGCTGTGCTACAATGCCCGCAGAAATCATGTCAAAAGATAGTGGAAATACCGTGAGTAATGACAATAAAGCGGATGCTGCGACAATAACAACGCCCGAGTCGGCACTTCAAGCTGGCAAAGTGATCTGTTATCCAACGGAAGCCATTTATGGTTTAGGTTGTGATCCTGATAACCAAGATGCGGTCACTAAGTTACTAACAATCAAATCTCGACCCATAGGAAAAGGGTTAATCTTAATCGCCGACAATTATGGTCAATGTTTGCCCTACGTGGATGACAATAAAATCCCGATGGATAAGCGCGCTGATATTTTTTCGTCATGGCCAGGCGCCATTACTTGGTTATTGCCAGCGAAAGCCAGTACGCCGCATTGGTTAACAGGGGGACACGACACTATCGCTATTCGTGTTACTAGCCATCCCATTGTAAAGCAGTTGTGTCAACGTTTTGGTAAGCCGATTGTATCTACCAGTGCCAATGTAACGGGTCAAACTCCAGTTGTTTCGTTGTCGGAAGCTCGTAGCCAGTTTGGCTCGCAAGTTGGCTATTATGTTGAAGGTGAGTTAGGCGGCAATACGACCCCAAGCGTCATCAAAAATGCAATGACTGGCCAAGTGATCCGAGGATAAAAAGTACCATGAGTAAAATAAACCTAGAGACCGTAAAAGCCTTTTTATTACAACTACAAGATAATATCTGCCAAGGCTTAGAGGCTGCCGATGGTAACGCTCAGTTTGTTGAAGATGCCTGGGAGCGTGCTGAAGGTGGTGGCGGTCGCACTCGCGTGATCCGTAATGGCGATGTTATTGAGCAAGGCGGGGTAAACTATTCACATGTTTTTGGCGCTTCCATGCCAGCCTCTGCGACGGCACACCGTCCAGAGTTAGCAGGCAGAAGCTTCCATGCCTGTGGGGTATCTTTAGTGATCCACCCGAAGAATCCCAATATTCCAACTAGCCACGCCAATGTGCGTTTTTTTATTGCTGAGAAAGAAGGTGAAGAGCCGATTTGGTGGTTTGGTGGCGGTTTTGATTTAACCCCATTTTATCCAGTTCTTGATGATGTGAAGCACTGGCACCAAGTAGCAAAGGATTTGTGCGCACCATTTGGTGACGCGGTATACGGTGACTACAAAAAGTGGTGTGATGAATATTTCTATTTAAAACATCGAGATGAGACTCGAGGTGTGGGTGGTTTATTCTTTGATGACTTAAACCAATGGGGCTTTGAAAAGAGCTTTGCATTTATGCAAGCTGTTGGTAATGGCTTCCTTGATGCTTACCTGCCTATTATTGAAAAACGCAAAGATACACCGTATAGCGAACAAGAGCGTCAATTCCAGCTATATCGCCGAGGTCGTTACGTTGAATTTAATCTGGTATGGGATAGAGGCACATTGTTTGGTCTACAAACAGGTGGACGTACCGAGTCTATTTTAATGTCGATGCCACCATTGGCACGTTGGGAGTATGACTTCCAGCCTGAGCCAGGATCGAAAGAAGCTGAGCTTTATAATTATCTTACGCCAAAGAATTGGTTGGCGATGTAATAGAGTAAAAAAGGAGCCGAAGCTCCTTTTTTACTTTTAGCGGTTCACTTAGTTTAATTTAAATCCGCGCACTTGCTCATCCAAATCGCGCGCAAGGGTGAGCAACTCTTCACTGATCTGTTTAGAGCCATGGGCATCAACTAGCGAGCGCTCAGCATTATCGCTAATCGCCACTACGCTACGATTGATTTCTTCAGCGGCCAAGTTTTGCTGCTCAGTGGCATCGGCAATTTGCAGGTTTAAGGCATTAATTTCGTGCATCTGTGTCGAGATGTCTTTAAGCGCTTGTGCCACTTTCTTGACCTGATGTGCGCGGTCATCTGCTTCTTCGCAAGAAGCACTCATTGCTGCCACGGTTTGCTGTGCCTCGGACTGTAGTTTATCGATAGTGCGTTTGATTTCATCGGTTGAGTCATGTGTTCGTGTCGCAAGTGTTCTGACTTCATCCGCAACAACCGCAAACCCTCTTCCTGCTTCCCCGGCTCGTGCGGCCTCTATTGCTGCATTGAGCGCTAAGAGGTTGGTTTGCTCCGCGATACTACTGATCACTTCGAGTACTTTACCCACTTCTAGTGTTTGTGCTTGAAGCTGAGAAACTTGTTCTGCAGCTTGCCTTACATCTTGTGCTAATTGGTTGATACTTTGCTCAGTATGATTAGCAACAGCCATGCTTTCCTCCGCGAGGTGATTGCTGCTATCAGACTTTTCTGATGCAAAGTGGGTGGTATTTTTTACTTCACTTGAAGAGCTTTCAAGCTCATTAATTGCGGCTGCAACAGAGTCCGTCCCTTGTTTTTGCTCTTGAATGGCCAGCTCGGTAGTTTCAGCTGAAGCATATATAGATTCTGCTGAGTGAATAAGTATTTTTGAAGAGTTGGATAACTGCGCAATATTGTCTTTAAAGCTATCCATCATTTTATTGAAGTTAATCGCCAAGCGTCCAAGCTCGTCATCGACTTGGTCGTCTATTCGTAATGATAAGTCTTTGTTCGTCGTTGCGAGGCGCATGGTCCGGCCTAGCGTTTTTAGTCGTACTATAAAGAGCTTCCTGAAAAGTACGCCTAAAATTACAAAGGTGGTAATAAAGATAGCTGAGAGAAGCGCAGTGCTAAACCACGTATTAGTGTGTACCGTATTATCAATATCATCCAAAGAGTAGCTGATCCGCACAACGCCGAGCACATCGCCTTCCTTTGCCTGATGACAACCTAAGCAATTTGTTCCTTTATAGCTTTCTTTGGCCACCATCGGCTTTAAATAAGTCATGATGCGACTACCGTCGCGTTGTTCAATAACTAAGGTTTCTTTCCCGTTCAATGCATCAAACTCAGCCTCAGAGTTAGGTGCTTGATTTACATTACCTGGACCGTAAAGCTTATTAACTTGCTCGGAGCGGATAATATGCGCATCTTCGATGTTTGGATGATTGCGAATTTTATCACTCAGAATTTCACGGTTTGCCATGGTGCCGGTCAGCATCATAGTATTGATAGAATCAAAGTAATTATCTGCCAGTAGCTTAATATTACTTTCGACTGTTTCTTCAGCGAGCGTCTTTTGTTGACTGCTGCTACTAAGGAT
Source organism: Pseudoalteromonas sp. Of11M-6 (assembly GCF_022347905.1). NCBI lineage: Bacteria > Pseudomonadati > Pseudomonadota > Gammaproteobacteria > Alteromonadales > Pseudoalteromonadaceae > Pseudoalteromonas > Pseudoalteromonas sp. Of11M-6. The sequence goes on from NZ_JAKRFW010000020.1 coordinate 66,430, forward strand.
ACTGGCAATCAAGACGAGCACGCCCGTCACTGCCAGTAACGTATAAATTTTATGTTGAATAGATTTCACACGCATCGCACCTGTACACAATTAGAACAGTGATTATGCATCTCTACTCAAGAACGGGATTTGACCTAGCGCAAAATAGCCGTGTAATTTTAATTAACTAATACTTTAGTTTTGTTCTTGATTAATCATATGTGTCGCAAGCTGAGCGAGGGACTGCCTTAATCCTTCTCTTAATAATGGGTTTCCTACCTCTAAGTCTAATGCTTTATTCATGCAGTGCATCCATTGATCCCGTAAATCTTGGTCGATAGGGAAGGGCATATGGCGCATTCTTAGGCGTGGGTGACCATATTTCTCTGCAAATAAATCGGGCCCGCCTAACCAACCAGAAAGAAATTCAAAAAATACCTGTCTGATCCTATCTAATGGTTGTGGATGCATATCGTAAAGCGGCTTTGCATAGGGGTCGGTTGCCATAATATCGTAAAAGCGGTTGGCAAGGTCGCGGGCGCCTTGTTCTCCACCAATGATTTCATAAGGTGTTTTTTCTGGAGTGGGGGCACTATTTGTTTGTTCTACGGTTGCATCTTTATTAAAGATACGTTTAATTAACTGCTTCATAATGACTCTTTCAAGGCGCTCTTATAACGATGGACAAATACGCGGTATTCGGTAATCCGATAAAGCATTCTAAATCGCCGGCAATCCATGCGCAATTCGCACAGCAATGCCAGCAGCAATTAGAATACGAGGCTATTTTGGCACCAGAAGATGCCTTTATTCAAACTGCATCGACATTTTTTGCCCAAGGTGGTTGTGGTGCGAATGTGACTTTACCTTTTAAAGAGCAGGCATTTGCCTTTGCAGATACCCTTACCGAACGAGCTAAGCTCGCTGGTGCCGTCAATACCCTAATCAAACAGCAAGATGGCAGTATTACAGGCGATAATACTGATGGTGCAGGTCTGGTACGAGATCTCATGAAACACCAAACTAAACTTGAGGGAGCTAACGTACTATTGATTGGTGCAGGTGGCGCTGCCAAAGGCTGTATCTATCCGCTCCTCCAGGCCGGAGCAAAACGGATCGTCGTGACCAACCGTACTGAGTCAAAGGCATTGCAACTAGCAGAGCAATTTGCCTCGTATGGAGAGGTTACAGGGTGTGGCTTAAACAATATCCCCGACATTGGTTTCGATATTGTGATTAACTCCACCTCATCGAGCATCACAGGGCAAGTGCCAGACGTTAGCCCTACTGTTATTACATCCTGCTTAGTTGCCTACGATATGTTCTACAGCGACCAGCAAACAAGTTTCTTAGGCTGGGTGGCGCAACACAATCAACAAACGCAATTGATAGATGGCATAGGTATGTTAGTTGAGCAGGCCGCAGAAGCGTTTTACCAATGGCGAGGGGTGAGACCTGATACGTCCGAAACATTTAGGCTTATTAGAGGGTAAATATGAACCAAGCAATACTGTTTAATGATGACATCAGTTATCAACAGGGAGAGTTAACGTTTACGGCGATGGCCAGTGGTCAGCTGATCCGCTGTAAAATTGCAACCAAGCTTGAGCAGGAAGCTGCAATAGCACACTTTGCTCAGCACCAATTCGATTATGAAATGCAGGCTGAGCAATTAATAGAGGATGAAGCGTTTAATGAGGCGGGAGAGATAAGCTTAGCTTTCCTCTAAATATTCATCTTTAAGTTCCACGTAATTTTGGGCGGACACTTTTAAAAATTGTAACTCTTGTTCGGTGAGGGGTCTGGCTTGTTTTACCGGACTACCGACATATAAAAAACCGGACTCAAGATTTTTATTAGGTGGGACAAGTGCACCACCACCAATAATAACGTCATCTCCTACGGTGACGTTGTCCATAATAATTGCACCCATACCTACGAGAATACGATTACCAAGTTTGCAACCATGCAACATGACTTTATGACCAACAGTCACATCATCACCAATAATAAGCGGGTAACCGTCAGGTACTGACGCGCTCTTTCTTGTTAAATGCAGTACGCTTCCGTCTTGAACATTAGTTCGTTTCCCTATCTTGATGTAGTTCACATCGCCTCTGGCTGCAACCAATGGCCAAACGCTGCTGTCTTGGCCAATTTCTATATCACCGACCAAAACGGATGATTCATCAATATAAACGCCTTGTGCCAAGCGCGGGGATTTACCTTTATAACTTCTAAGCATGTCTAGATTACTCATCTCTCGTGTCTTGTGTCACTAGTGTAGAGTGTTGAATTGTAAAACTCTAGTACGAAAAAACTGCAAAAAGATAAGCAAAAGTGTCAAAAATAAGCGTTTCGCTTCATTTTTGCTCGAACAAACGTTTTTTCGCAATTTTCTTTAAAAAAAGGGTTGCACTAAAATCGGATCGCCCTATAATGCGACCCCACTGACACGGGGCGCTACGCTGAAAAGCAAAGCAG